>OMRK01000173.1 GCA_900313515.1 uncultured bacterium
AATATCCACACCGAACTCAAAGAGTATGTAAGGAAGAGCGTGGAGGAAACCCTGAATTCTCTTCTTGATGATGAAGCTGAGCGATTACGTCTTAACATACTTTGTTAACGTTTGACGTGTGATTCCAAGAATACGAAGTACATCTCTAGCAAACATTATATAACCACCCATCCTCCTTTGGTAGTATTATATCATAAATATTACAAAATATAAATTGTCTTTTTAATATTATTGATGCTTTATGCTTTATTTGACTATATTGCTTCACACCACAAACCGAGCCGCCCAGGCATTTATTTTAGCAGACGGCTCTTTTTATTGTAGACCCGGCTTGCGCTTTGCCCCGAGCCAACCAGTGGTACTAATGGCAAAGGTTTAATTCTTTATCCAACTGGGTACTGGCGGCAGACTGAAGTTTTCCAGAGCTGACATAACTTCCGAGGGACTGTTGACAACAGTTAAATAGCGATTTATGGGCAGGGGCAACAGAGCTTCATCCCAGGCGTGCTCCATAAACTTAAGCAGGTGATCGAAATAACCACAACTGTTTAAAACCACTATGGGCTTGCGCACCTGCCCCAACGAACTCAAACAGACCACTTCAGAAAATTCATCTAAGGTACCGATTCCGCCGGGCAACACTACAAAGGCTTCTGCCTTATCATTCATAAGGGCCTTGCGCTCGGCCATACTGTTGACTATAAATTTTTCTGTAAGCTCCGTGCTAGCAATTTCCCTGTTGGTCAGTAGCTCGGGCATTATGCCCACTACTTTCCCCTTTTCCTTTAGAAAGATCTCCGCAATTTTCCCCATAATCCCCACATGAGCTCCTCCATATACGAGGGTACAACCACTTTTAACCAAAATACGGCCTAACTCCAGGCAATCAGCTAAAATCCGCTCATTCTTTGGGAAAGACGAAGCGCAAAAAACGCAAATGTTAGTCATGCTACGGTAACTCCACTTTCTAGAACTCAACTTTAGGCAGACTTCTTAGAGCTTTAGGCCACAGCTCCCCTCAGAAAACCATTTGGAGGTAACAGTTTTTTGAGTAAATTTGTTTCCTTTACCGGTTTTAGTTGCTATTAGATGGCGGAGTAACTCCCGCTTTTTTCGAATTAATTTGCAAAAGCGAATACAAATAATAATGGCCTACACGGATTCAGAGTGACACTCGACCAGTTCAAAAACGAGTCTCCAGGTTCAAACTCCGAAAATAAAAAGGCTCCGCTGACCGCTCCACAGGACCGCCTCACGGAGTCACCCGCCCCCACTTATAACAGCTTTGCACGAAAGCAAACTTGGCAAAAAAAAGAGCCAAGAATCAGATTCGGACTGACGACCTGCTCATTACGAGTGAGCTGCTCTACCAGCTGAGCTATCTTGGCGTGCTCGCCCATTATATCATAAATTGATCGAATTGCAAATATCCTCAGCCGGTCTTTTATACAGTGTTCAATTGAGTTGTGAACAAACTGTGTTTATGTTTTCAAATAAGGCCACTCACTATCTGCAGGCCAGTTTTCCGAACTGGCGTAAGAGACGGATTTGTCACCACTCCCCTCATCTTCCCCCAACAAATGCATTTAACCGCGTTATTCAACTGAAGATAATACTAAAAAAATTAATTTAGAACAAAAAAGCAGGAATAGCTAAAAATACTCAAAAATGAACGAGCAAAAGTAGCCCGCGTTGATTATTTGCTGGAGTGAAGCCTTTTCCGTAATCAAAAGGTGCAATTAGTTCTCAAGGCAAAAGCGTCCCAAGTAAAAATGGCCAGTGGGCTTTTCTAAAAGGAGTCTGATTTAACGAACATGGCATCTCAATACAGTTGGGATAATTTCCAAAGTCTTTTCTTCCACGATGTGGAGAGTGGCTTGTCGTTGGATGTGAGCCGCATGGGCCTGGACAAGGCCTTCTTTCAGAAGATGGAACCTCTCATGCAGAATGCCTTCCATAAAATGGAGGAGCTGGAGAAGGGTGCGATTGCCAATCCTGATGAAAAGCGCATGGTTGGCCACTATTGGCTGCGCAACTCCCAATTAGCCCCTACGCCCGAGCTTCGTCAGGAGATCGACGACACGTTCACCCAGATTTTGGATTTTACTACCAAAATTCACGAGGGTGAGATCCGTCCCGAGCGAGCTGAGCGCTTCACCACTATTCTTTCCATAGGCATAGGTGGATCGGCCCTGGGTCCTGAATTTGTAAGTTCTGCCCTTTCTACTCCCGACGATCCCATGCGCATCTATTTCTTCGACAACACCGATCCAGAGGGCATAGACCATGTGCTTGCCCAGATTGGCGAGGAGTTGCGCCGTACCTTATGCGTAGTCATATCCAAGTCCGGCGGTACCAAGGAAACCCGCAATGGCATGCTGGAAGCCCAGAATGCCTACGATCGCCTGGGCCTGCATTTCAGCAAGCATGCTGTAGCCATAACTGGTCGGGACAGCCAGTTAGATCGTACAGCCAAGAATGAAAAATGGTTAGCTCGCTTCCCCATGTGGGATTGGGTGGGCGGCCGTACTTCCGAACTTTCGGCTGTAGGCCTTTTACCGGCAGCTTTGGAAGGCTTCGATATTGACGATCTGCTTCAGGGCGCTGCCTGCTGCGACAAGTTGACTCGCTCCAAGGTAACCAGAAATAATCCGGCTGCGCTCTTGGCCCTGTCTTGGTACAAGGCCACCGAAGGCCGCGGTAGCAAGGATATGGTGATCCTCCCCTACGCCGATCGCTTGATGCTCTTCAGTCGTTATCTGCAGCAACTGATCATGGAATCCTTGGGTAAGGCTCTCGATCTTGACGGCAATGTTGTAAATCAGGGCTTAACCGTTTATGGCAACAAGGGTAGCACGGATCAGCACGCTTACGTGCAGCAATTGCGTGATGGTGTTAACAATTTCTTCGTTACCTTCATAGCCGTTTTAAAAGATCGTCATTTGCCCTCTATGGAAGTGGAAGATGGTGTCACTACCGGTGATTTCCTCTCCGGTTTCTGGCAAGGCACCAGGCAGGCTTTAAGTGAAAGCGGCCGAGCTTCTCTGATGATTTCTATTCCAGAGGTTAATGCTTTCACCATTGGCCTGTTGATAGCTCTTTACGAGCGAGCTGTGGGCTTCTATGCCACACTTATCAACATCAATGCCTACCATCAGCCTGGCGTAGAGGCTGGCAAAAAGGCGGCTGGTAAGATTTTAGAGTTGCAGGCCCAGGTAGCGGAAATCCTCAAGAAGTCCGGCAAACCTATGGCAGCTCCTGAAATAGCCGAGGCCTTGGGAGCTCCCGAAAAAGCGGAGGCAGTCTTCCATGTGGCTCGCCATCTGGCAGCCAATACCCGTTTGGGCATTTCAGCCGATAATCTGAGCGCCAAGGCAAAGTTCTTTTACGATAAGCATTTAGATTACTAGATGAGTGAGGACTCTAAAGTTTTGTCTATAAAAGATAACGCTGTTAAAACTTTGTTGGCGGCCATTGCTTTAAGTTTAGCCATTGAAGCTGTTCCGGTGGAGGCTGCTCCTGAGCCTGAAGGTGCTTCTCCGACCGGATCCAGCGTTCCGGCCACGCTTGGCACCCCTGCCGTCTCCCCATCTGATTCTGCTCAACAGCAGTCCAAAGCTGCCCAGCATATCTCGACTTCCTCTGCCTGGGTTGTTCACGAGAACAACGATCTGGCTAATTCCCAGCGTTGCGGTTGGCGGCTGGAGGTTCCCAGTCACTGGGCCTCCATTCCCGACGTGACTCCTGGCTGGCCCATTTCGAAAGGCTGGCGAACTCCCGATGGTGACACCAGCTTGATAGTTACTTGGTTAGCTAAGGTTAATGAAGGTGAGTATGCCACTTTGCGGAGCCGTCGCTATCTGGAGACTGATGAGACTGTGGCTGGTATCTCTTGCCGTTTCTTCCGCAAGATCAACGGCCCGACCTTTGAGCAGATTCTTTACATCCCCAAGGATGGCAGTATTTACCGTATATCTGCTTTTGGCAAAACTCGCGACAAGGCCGTTCTTCAGAAGGCTATAGACAGCTTTGGCTTCATCTCTGCCCAAGCCGCTACTTCGAGCTCACAAACCTACAACGACTCGAACCTGGGTTTAAGCTTTATGCTTCCCCAGGGTAGCGGTCTGACCGCCTCCCCTGCTTCCAAAGGGCTGGATATCTTAAACCAGAGCGGCGGCAAGATTGTTGCCATTAGGGCTCGCTCGGTTACGCCTGCTCCAGGCCAGTCTTTCCGGGGAATGGCTAGAAATATGGGTCGAGATTTTATATCTGGGGCCAAGAGCCTCAGTCGTTTCGAGCCCTATCAGGTGGCGGATAGTACCGGTTATTTAGCTGTTTGGGAAACGGATCAAGGCACCTATGTGGGTCCTATAATTTATGTTCCCTTCAAACGGGGCAGCTACAATGTTTTGGAATTGGAACTTCTGGATTCTAAGGCTATTGAGCAGTTCTTCAAGATTGCCAATACCCTTAAGTTCGGCTCCAATTAGCAGGATTTGCCAGTCTGTGGCCTAGGTGTGAGGCTTTGCCACCTTTTCCGCAGGATGGCTTCGTATATTTGATATCAAAAAAAGCAAAGGAATTAATACGATGGCTAACGTTAAGTTGAAACTCTTGCATGTGCTCGATCTGCTGTTAAACACCGACGAACAGCACACCATCAATGCCACTCAGATTGTCAAAGCGCTCTCTAAAATCTACGGCATTACCACCGAGCGTAAGTCTGTATGTCGCGATATCGCCACCCTGCAAACCTACGGCCATGACATTATTGCTGACCGCGACAAGCGCAAAGGTTGGTACTATGGCAAGCGCAGATTCTCTCCTTGGCAGATCCGCATCTTCTTGGATGCCATTGCCAGCACCCCTTTCATATCTCGCAACGACTGCCGCACTCTTTCCAACGAGCTGGTGAAGGATTTTGGCCCCAACGATAAGCGCATGTTCAGTGAGCTTATGCCTACTATTTACAACAATCGTAAGGCTATCAACAACAAGTTGAAGTTGGCTTTGAGTGAGATCATGCAGGCCATCGCCTGGGAGAGAGCCGTAGAGTTCCAGCTTTACACTTACAATAAAGTGTTCAAGAGTGTAATGCGCCGCGGTAGCAAGGTTTATAAGGTAGACCCCTATTCACTGGCTTGGATTAACTCCAATTACTACCTGATCGGCATTAAGGAAGGTGAGACCGAGTTGCGCTATTTCCGACTCGACCGCATTTCCAACGCCCACATGACCGGTACTCCTCGTCGCGATGCCAAAGAGCTTTTGGGCATGGACCTCAAGAAGGCTCTGCAAATCTTCACCCAGGAAATTTTCCACAGCGAAAGTGATCGTACTTACAAGGAAGTCGTTATTCGCTTCAAAGACGAGGGCCTGGCCAACATGCTGGTTGATAAGTTCGGCCTCCCCGTCAGTGTTGAGGAGAAGAACGGCTGTATTTACGCAACATTTAAAGATTTCGAATATACCAGCAGCACCAGAACCTGGCTGCTCAGTTACTCCAGCCTCTTTGCCGTAACTGCTCCCCAGGATCTGATCGAGGCGGTCAAGGCAGACCTTAATAAGGGTCTGGCTAACTATGGAAGTGCTGAGGGTGTGGAAGCTGATGTCGATCACATTGTTGGCGCTCCCAAGTCCACCGTGGGTTTTATTCTTGAGGAGGCCGCTCAAGATGCCGATTACGATGAGAATGCCGAAGATTACGTGACCATCGAGGACAATGCCCCCTGCATCTGTTGTGACGGTGACGAAGAGGATGACGATTTCGATCCGGACTCTCAAGATGATTTAGACGAAGATGAAGAGGACGACGATCAGGAATAGCAGAGCTGCTTAACCTGGTTTGTTGCGGCTATTTTGCTACAGCGTCCCCCTAAAGAGGCATTCTCCGATGCTTCTGGGGCGGGCGCTTTTATTTATCGTGCCGCATAGGCAGAGTTAGTAAATTTGCTCTTTAAGTTCAAGAGAGGTGGACGGGGCTGTCATGACAAGTGATTCTCCTCTAAGCTCAAATAAGAAGGCTGAGGTCTCTTTGGAAACTTCTAATACATCAATTGCTTCCAATGGCAGTGAAGCGGATCGGCTGGCCTTA
The DNA here is from genome assembly GCA_900313515.1 of uncultured bacterium. Classification (GTDB taxonomy): domain Bacteria; phylum Vulcanimicrobiota; class Xenobia; order Xenobiales; family Xenobiaceae; genus Bruticola. The sequence goes on from OMRK01000173.1 coordinate 6,095, forward strand.
GAGCATGAGCAGCAGGATTCTCTGGTTTCTCAGGAGCGGGCCAAGCTGGCTGTGCATGTCTCACATGTAACTATAATGGGCAACTTGTTGCTCACCGTCCTTAAGCTGGTAGCCGGTCTTGTGGCTCACTCAGCGGCTATGGTGAGCGATGCTATTCACACTGCCTC
>OMRK01000096.1 GCA_900313515.1 uncultured bacterium
ACGATGCCGAAAGCTTGAATAGATCAATAAAATTTCTAAGCGGCTATTTCTGCCTTCCCCTGTCCCATATCAACTGTTTGTGGTGTCAAAGCCATCCGAGCTTAGTGCTGTGGAGCTGCCAAAAAGGAAATTTTCATTGGCCAATTTATTATAAATTAGCTCAGGAGCGGTATTTTTGTAATCCCTGTGCAAGGAATTATCCACTCTTAGCTGTAAAAGTACCATGGTTTTTAAGTAAAAAATTTTCCTGCTCATGCGGGCTTCGTGCTCCTGTTGTAGAATTAGAAGTTCGTAAGGAATAATTGTTTTGAGGTTATAAAACGAAATATGGATGATAGTTCTTCTGGTGGAATACGCTTGCTGCTGGGACTGATAGCCGGGGCTCTTATTGGTGTGAGCATGGGACTAGGTGTGGACATAGTGGGCACAGAAACGGCTATTATGGCCGCTGCGGTCTCGGTTATAGTGGGTTTTGCTTCAACTTACCTTCTCAAGATGGGGGTACCACGCCGTGATAAACCCTCTGCTATGGGCATAGTAGCACTGTTGGTTATGCTTGCCTGTTACTTGGTTATTGGCAGGTTGGTTTTGGCCACCGATAACACGGCCTGTGTAGCCATGTATGCAATAGCCGGCCTGATTTTAGCCTGGTTATTCCTCACCTCTGTGGCCGAAGGCTCCTTGCTTTACGCCTTCGGTATTGGTGGGTTGGGCGGTGGCATTTTGGGGTTAGTTGTTCCAATCGCCTTCGCTGCTTCTTTCTCCCTCCTTTTTAACAGTTTCAATAATAACCCAGACGAAAAGACCCTGGTGTCTTTGTATTTAGTTCTAATTTGTACTATTCCTGGCGCCTTTGCTGCCGCGGCTGGCCGTATGTCCGGCTGGGGATTGGTGGAGCACACCAAAGAGGATGTTTGGGCATTTAATTCCGACGGCCGCCTTTACGTTAAGCAGGCCACGCGCTAAATAGTAGCGGATGGTTAATTGAAGCCTCCAAGAAATGAGCGGAGTGCCCTTGCTGGGGCGCTCGTCTGCTTCTGGACGGAGACGGTGATCCCGTCCTTGCAGATTATCTCGTTGCTGTAAACGAACTCTCTAAAATCTACAGGTTGGCTGAGGAGTTTGTTTTTTTTAGGGCCACTTTTCTTGACATCTTACGGCCATTCTAGTATAATCAGGCCCGGCCAGAGACAGTGGGAGTCCGATTAGGACTTAATAGCTTGAGTGAAGTGAAGCATCCTACCGAGGCGAAATAGCATAGATTTCGTTTCAAACTCTGCGTCTTCACCTGCTGTGGCAGGGAGGGCGTTTTTGTTTTGCCTTTGAAGTAGCAACGGCAAAATGAGAGCCCCAGTCGACCCCGATTCTTGGTTAGTTGGTTAAGGGTCGGGAGAGGAAGGGAGAAATCGATAATGAACGCACAGAACATGCAACGCAAAGCAGAATCTTTGGAGCAGTTGCGTGAGAGCATCAGGAAATCCAGCATTATTATCTTGACAGACTATCGTGGTCAGGCTGGTGGTTTAACCGTTAAGGCAATAACCGAACTTCGTGGTAAGTTACGTGAGTGCGGCGGTGTTTACAGAATTGCTAAAAATACTCTCATTCGCAAAGCTCTGCAAGAGATTAACGTTGAGTGCGAACCGGCTACATTAGAAGGACCCACCGCTGTGGCTTTCGGTTCTAACGATCCGGCTGCCGTAGCTAAGGCGATTTTGGAATTTGCTAAGAGTCAGAAGCCCAGCAATCTTCCGATAATCAAGGGTGCAGTCATGGATGGCAAGCTCTTGAGCCTTGATGAGCTCAAAGCTATCGCCGCTTTGCCGTCGCTCGACACACTGCGTATGCAACTGCTCGGACTTATGTTGGCACCTCATCGTCATATCCTTGGCGTGTTGAATGCCACTGGCCGAAGCATGGCCACCGTTTTGGATGCCTGGAACGAGAAGCGTTCCAAAGGCGAGGCTTCCGAAGCCCAAGAAGCTTAGTTTTTTGCTTATTTAGTTAATATTTAAGACAAGCATCATGTCGTGTAGGTGATGCTAATATTTTTGGAGGAAATCATGGATAAGTCCGCTTTGATCGATGCTATTTGCAACCTTACTCTTCTTGAAGCTGCCGAAATTGTTAAAGAGCTGGAAGAGCGCTTAGGTGTCTCCGCTGCTGCCCCCGTGGCCGTGGCCGCCGCCCCCGCTGCAGCCGCTGCTGCTCCCGTTGAGGAGAAGACCTCCTTCGACGTAGAGCTCACCGCCGTAGGCTCTGAGAAGATTAAGGTCATCAAGGTTGTGCGTGAAACCACCGGTTTGGGTCTCAAGGAGTCCAAGGAATTAGTCGAGGGCGCTCCTGCAATGGTTAAGGAAGGTCTCTCCAAGGCCGATGCCGAGGCTATCAAGGCTAAGTTCGCTGAAGTCGGCGCCACCGTCACCCTCAAGTAGTCGGATTTGATGCCCTGGCTTGCCGAGATTGTTGGAAGACTGAAGGATTGCTTGGGGATATCTGCTGCCGCCCCCGCGGCCGCTCCCCCCAATACCTCCCCAGTTGTTCCCATCGAGGGGAAAGCCTCCTTTGACGTGGAGCTCACTGCTGCGGGCCCTTATAAGGTTAAGGTTATAGGGGTTGTGCGTGAGATTACCGGTTTAGGTCTTAGAGAGTCCAAGGAGTTAGTCGAGAGTGCTCCTGCAATAGTTGAAGAGGGGCTCTCTAGAGCTCGTGCCGAAGCTATCGAAGCTAGGTTGAGCGAGGTTGGGGCTATCGTCACCCTCAAGTAGTAGGTCGGGCTTAGTTCCTGGGCTGATAGTATAAACAGCGGCTGGTTGCCTTTCCTTCCAGCCGCTATTTATTTATCGATCACCCCACCTATTTAGTTTGTAACCAGTGGACTCGCCATATCTGGCGAACACGCGGAGAGAAATCATGGCCGTACGGCCAGAATACTGCAAGACCTGGCCTTTTGAGCTTAACGGTTTCAGATATAAAAAGAACCGGACCTAAAGCCGAAATAGAAATAGCTATGTTGTAGCATGCTCTGTCAATCTGCAATAGGTTAAAGGTCTTGATACCTTTATTAAGAAGCTTGGGATTTAGGGAAGCCCGGGATCGAATTTAGAGAAGGTGTTAGGCACTATGTCTGGTGTGCGCGTTAGAGTGGCTGTTATCATCTGCCGGAATAATCAAGTTCTGCTGGTCGAACACCAAAAGGCAGGTAAAAAGTACTGGCTTCTGCCCGGTGGAGGAGTTGAGTTCGGTGAGTCTTTGGTGGATTGTGCCAAGCGTGAATTGAAGGAAGAGACAAATCTGGAGATAGAGCCGGGCAGCTTAGCCTTTGTGGCCGATTCCATTGCTCCCGACAATTCCCGTCACGTTGTACACATAGTTTTTCATGCCAAAGCCGTGGGGGGCGATTTGAAGGTCGGAAGTGAGGAACGGCTTTACACTGCCCAATATGTAGATATTGCCAAACTGGAAGAACTGACCATGTACCCTCCTTTGGCCGCAGATATAGTGAAGGCAGTGCAGAACGAGGGCAATTACCATCCCGATTATTTAGGGGAGATGTGGATTCCCTAAAGAGATGAACCAGACAGCGGTTCGGCCTGTTGCTTAAGGCAGTCGTTAGTCTATCAAGCTTAAACAGACTTGGAGATTGTCCCAAGAAAGGAATTTGTAGTAATACAATGCAGTTTATCGATGATGCCGCTTTTAAAAGCGAAGTGTTGGATTCTCAAGAACCTGTATTAGTCGACTTTTTTGCCGAGTGGTGCGGGCCATGCAAGATGCTCTCCCCTGTGTTGGAAGAGATAGCCGCAAATTACGATGGCAGTATGAAATTTTTTAAAATGAATATCGATGAAAGTCCAGATACTCCTAATCATTATGGAGTTAGGAGCATCCCAACTTTGATCATTTTCAAAAACGGTGAGCCTGTAGATAAGCGCATAGGCTACGTGGAGAAGAACCGTCTACAAAGCTTCATAGAGAACAACATCTGAACATATCTGCGCAGTTTAGCTCCTAATCCTTGCATAAAGGATTTAAAACTGCTATTATTGGGGCGCAAGGGATAGCCCCGCGATTTTTACGGTTAGCGTCTCTTTCGAGCGGAGTCTGTGTTGGGCCGCCGTTTACTACTAGGGAGCATTACTCTGCGGCTAGTGTCGAGTTATTCCACTTGTAGATGTACGAGTGTTAGAGTCCTTTAGGCCGTGGGATAGAGGAGCAACCCACCTGCTTTGGGCAGGTTCTAACACACTCCGTTCGCTCGCGTGGCCTTCCCTCTTTCCTACCCCTTCTGTCGTTAGTTGTGCTTTAAGATCTTAGCACTGCCGACGTAGGGGATTTTTTTCTTAGGCGGCCTTCTCATCAATTCGGCGGCGTTCGTAGACCATTGCTGCCACCCATTGAATGCAGATAATCTGTACCCCCAGAAGTAGCAGTTGCTCGCCCCAGGTGAAGCCCGACAGCAAACCGCCACTGTTCAGACGCAGAGGATTCAACCCGGAAAGCACATCCAAAATGGGCAATATTCCTGCCCAATCGGGCGCACAATCCAGCATTCTGCCCAGGAGCCAACCTAAGAGCGCAAACCCTACAACACTACTAACCAGGGCCAAGCCGAACCAATGCATTTTGGGAGCGACCAACCTTAATATGTCTATAAAAAGTTGCTCATTGCTTGTGTTCGCTTTGATAAGGCCGGCGTATGTATCGGCCAAATCCTTATTGCTATAAAGTATGTACTGAGCATCAATCCCACCCATAAAGGCCCACAACAGATAGACACTGAAGAGCATTATCAAGCTAACCTGAGCATAGATAAGCAAGCGGCCCAAAGTGCTCCCTTCTTTGTTAACAGGCATCAAACTCATAACATCTCCATTGCCATAGTAAAGGCAGTATCGGCTTTGGCCCGTAACATTTCCACCTGGCGGCGGATCTGCAAGGCTAAATCGTTTCTATGTTCCCACGCATCCGTCAGTTTCTGAGCAAAATTTTCCTCATCTAATTCTTTCAGATGCAGATAGGGCGCCCCGCAAAGTTCACAAGTATTGGCAACTTTGGGATCGTAGGCCACTCCCAACATAGCCTTTCCAGCACAGGCTGTCAGAATTAGGGCATGCAAACGCATAGCCACAGTCATTTCCACTTGAGGAGCAGCCACAAGAGCTAAAATTTCTTCACCACTTAGCTTGGGAGCCACCACACTGGGAGCCTTGAGCAAGCTACCAAGCCGCTTGGATATTCCCTCGTCGTACCAGTACTGTAAGGGCACAATCACAAATTGAGGTCGATTACCAACCTCCAGGCTCTCCCACCAGTCATTATAAGCCTTAGCCTGCTTTTCAATACTTAAGCCCAACCACGAACGCACAGAAATAACTACAACCGGTGCAGACGCATCAGCCAGACAGCATTTGGACAAAACATCCTGCGATTTCTGCGAGTCACCTGGCTTAAGCAAAAAGACAGGATCGGCCGTAACCTGCGCCTCAACCTGTGGAGCAAACTTTTTAAATTCCTCCAAAGATTCAGCATCACGAAAGGTAGCTTTGGAAGCCAAAGGCAACAGACTTTTAGCTAAAAGTTTTCCTAGATCGGTGCGAATGGGACCAAACCCGTGGCTGAGCAGAAAACTCGGTTTCTGCAACATGGTGGCCGCGGCAAGAATCGAACCGTAATACATAACACTGCCCGGTCCAGTAGAATCCTGAAACAGCCCACCCCCGCCTTCAAGCACCAAGTCGGCCGCCTTTATGGCTTGGTAAATTTGATAAATGGACTTTCGCTTATAAGAAGTTAGAGCCAGCTCACGAGCTCGTGCCTGGTTGTCCATCAGAACACTTAACTCCAAATCAGACCTTAACTGGCGCAAACGCTCACACTCAACCTGCAATATGGTTTCATCGCCCACATTATCAAAGCCAAAATAGCCAACAATCAAAATGCGCTTGCCCATCTCACCTGCCAGGCCCCTTCTTCTTCCGCCTAGAGCCACTACGCTTAGTTTCTGAACTTTTTGTTGCTACTCCGAAAAGTTCGCTGTTTCTGGCTTCAACCTCCGCCTGGATAAGCTGCTTAGACCTTTCAGAGCTATCTTCAGATTTCACAGGCGACACTTCCGAATACCTATCCTTATCATCCGCCTCTACGTAGCGCAACTCCAATTTACTGGTGTAGGGCACCAGCAGACTCTTCAATGCGAAAAACAATAGCCCCAGGCCTAATCCTCCCACTCCGCCTAAAACTACCCCATTTACGGTACGATGCAACGAAACCAGAACTGGCGTATGGATGTGGCAGTAGGTTCCCGCAATAGAGGCCATGCCAACGCCTCCAGCTATAACAGCCAAAGGCACACCGGCTCGCCAACGCAGAAACATCAAAACCGGTAGTAGCACCAGAGCAGGATTACCCAGCAAAAATTCCTTGAAACGCGGCCGAACTCCCAAGCTTCCATCCAACCAACGCCGGAAAGCTCGCTCAGTTTCACTCACGACCAAGTCTCCACCGCTGTTGCCCGTGCGTATAAGGTAGAAACCGCCTACAGCAGCAAAAATAACAAACACCACCACATGCCAGATCTTTACATCTGCTTCCAAAAAGTGGAGCAACCCTTTAAGTCCGCCACGCCGATGCTGTTGAAGCAGCCAGATAAGAAAGATCAGGGCAGGAACCGCCATGCTGTGCAGCTTGACCCCTCTAAAAACCTCCAAGCTGAGCATGTAGTTAAGATCGCTTAACAGAGCTGCCGCCAATAGGCCGCTGTAAAGGGAAAGGGTAACTCCCACCCCGAGCACAACCAACCCATCTCCCAACACATGGATAAAACTGCGATCTCTTTCGGCACGCTCCCAAATGGGAGTTAAGAGCACATAGGCAAACACCGGGAACACGGTCACCGCCCCCAAGGCTAGCAGAAGACGCTCCCAACGACACCCTATTCCAGTAAAGCAGCAAAAAGCGGTTAGCAAAGCAACCAGGGGAACTAAAACGTGGATGGATTTGTAAGGGTAACAGCGCAACATGTGGAAGAGCATGCACAAGCAAGAAGTGATGCTCACGCTGATTATAATTATAGCCAAGCTCCACATGGTGAAACCGGTACGGACGATGCTGTCCCCCTTGGCGTAGGTACTAGCTTCGGCATGGAAGGAATTAGCTAAGCTACCATTTAGGCCACTCAAGAAGGCCGCGTTGGCCTCAGAGGCCGACAGACGTTCCACGCCATCATTGTAGAAGCGACAGTAAACTAGGCGAATACCACGTTCACGCACACCTAAACTGTACATTGAAACCACAGCCTGCGGATCCAGCTTAGCCTGATGAGCTGGAGAAACGGCCATCACCCGCACTACCCTATCCTTGCACAGCTTAGCTAAAGAGATTATGCCCTTCTGCTGAGCCTTAGGAGCCAACTCGATGACTCCCAACTTGAGCGATGTTTCTCGCAGGGCCTGGGCTGTCAACTCTAGATTATTGGGATACCCGTATACTTCGTTGCGAAGCCCACCAAAGATCAATCCTTCAACCTTATGCTGGCTGGCCAACTGTCCGTAACGACCTATGAGCGACCGTATTTCGGCCTCGCCAATTTCAGGACTGTTCCAGGGACGCAACCAGACCCTAAATCCGTACTCTTTGTTGAGATTATCGATAATATCATAAGGCATCCCCAACCCTAAAGCAGGAAGATCCCTTATATCACAGCGCAACTCCACCACATTGCCGCCAGGAGGCACCACACGAGCGCGGCCACTGCCCAGACTGTACTTGGCCCCCTCCTCAATGGAGCGAGCAACCGTGCTATCTTGGGCCACATAATAGGCGCACAAGGGATCTAGCTTTATGGAAGAATCGACCCGTTTTTGAGCCTGCAGATCTTGCATATCGAAGTAGCTGGCCACTCTGGCTAGACCGCGCCCAGCCAAAGAATCGCGGCTATTTTCTTCTACAGCAATAGCGGTAACGCCGTTCTCTCGGCAACGCTTCAAAAGCACATCCAACGATGTACCACTGCGCCGCGCATAATCGCTCAAGGCCGAATAATCAAAGAGAATCTCTGCTGAACTATTGTCCTGCTCAATCTGCATTCTGGCCATGAGCACAGGTAGAGCGGCAGCTAGTCCCAGAACTACTAAAATCAATAAATTACGAAATATACGGTTCATGCTAATTCTTCTGAGTTACTTCCTCAGTTATGGCTTGAACGGCCATCCGTTCCGCCTCCTCTTCTATCTGCTCCCTCTCCACACTGCTCAAAGGCTCACCCTTCTCATAGAAGCACTGGCTGATCTTTCCCACCGCGTAGGTTCCACTCCAAGCAATAACCGTTTTGGGAACAATCCCCCAAGCGGGCACAAGCCCTACAAACTCGCGAGCCAACACCCTCCAGCCCCAGGCGCTACCTACCACAGGCAAAAGCTCATGCATCCTTTCAAAGAAGTCCATAGGCCTGCCATAGATCGCCCCAATCAGCAGAGCCAGCCGAATCTGCTGAGCGGTTATAAACAAGGTTTCGCCCGACACAGCAAATAAACTTATAACCGTGCCCACCACCGGCAGAGAAGTAGTTACGCTAGATGCGGCCGCTGCTATGGCTGCCTCTTGAGCGGCGTCCTTAATTAAAAACTGTGCAAACCATGCACGCAACGTAGAAAAGTCACGAGCTAACGAATAAATCCAATTGCTCGAATTCTCGTAAAGCAAGCTGTAGAAACTTTCACCGTCGTCATCACATTTTAAAGTATAAATGTGATCTAAAGTTGGATCACAACGAAGTATAAGTTCCTGAGTTCCCCAAGAAGAATCATTTACAAAGTAATTGGATAAAGGTTCACTATTTTTCCAAGCGGGGCCAGTTCTAGTTTCTTCCTTACTCAAAAGTATGGGTGCAAGCGCCTGCTCGGTTACACCACTTTCAAATTCAGCCTGCAACCGCCCGCCATCCTGGACCGCCCCCCCTTCAACAGCCCCATGCTCTTCGTCACTCTCCTGTGTAGCAGTGGGCTGCTCATTGGCGCCCCTGTCTCCCCCCTCAGTGATTAACTCCTGCTCAGGGGCCGCCGACACTGCCCGGCCACCCCCACTCTCCTCGGTCCCCATCCAGGCGGGCCGGATAGCAGCCACCTCTTGGGCACTGGGCAATACAAATTCCCGGCAAGCCTCCTCAGCTTTGGCAATAACTTCCTCTGCAAGTTCTTCTGATCTATCTTCTTCAATCGAGTCTGTATCTGTTGGACCGAATTCAAGTGTATAATTGAGTTCATCCATAACCAAGAGTAACTTAGCTTCCTGCGGGAAGCAGTCCGTACAAAAACGCAGATAATCCATGCTAGGAGGTGTGGAGCCAAAGTGAACAATAGCCAACTTGACATTGCGGAAAGTATCCTTATCGAAGTTACGACGATCAGGCAGGGGATAAGTTTTCAGTTCCATCTGGCAATGAAGGTTTCCAGTATTTTTGACAGGCTCACCAAGCCATCGTGAGATATCACCCAAATCTCGCTCACTACCCACCAAAGCCAACTGATAATGATTGTTGAAGGTCTGGCGCAGTTCTTCAGTTGAATAATTAAGAGAAAAAATTTGATAAAAAATATCCAAAGTGGAAGCCATGGCCTAAACCTCGAAATAAGATCAAAGAAACTCGCGGGCCTTCTTCTATAAATAGATAGGGATCCTGCCTATGCCCCTGTATCCACGGAGACTAACTCGCCTATTCAACTTCTGAAACAGCATGCAAACACGGTACCGGATGCTGCTAACGTACCCACAGCGATCCAAGATACGCTCTACAGCCATCCGAATTAGAAGAAACCCACCTGCGCAATAAGGGCGGGTCGGCCGCTATTACAACCTACAGTCATCTTCCGGCGAGAAACAACCATGCGGCAAACCAAGCCGCGAAACGGCCACAACAGAAAAAAAAAGAAGCAGGAAACCACCGGTTCCTACTCCTGAAAAAAATGGTGGGCGCGAACAGACTTGGACTGCCGACCTCTACGATGTCAACGTAGCGCTCTAACCAGCTGAGCTACGCGCCCTCATTTTCACTTGGAGGCGTCGAGCAGAATTGAACTGCTGTAAGAGGTTTTGCAGACCTCCGCCTAGCCACTCGGCCACAACGCCAATACAATTTTCACTTGGAGCGGGAGACGAGATTCGAACTCGCGACCGCCGGCTTGGGAAGCCGATGCTCTACCACTGAGCCACTCCCGCACGACTCGAGCCGCCTCACCTCACAAGAAAGCGCCCAAGCTTTCAACGGGGGATAGTATAGCAGGTAGAAAATATTTTTGCAAGAGGTTCGGCTAATAATTATTTTCCAGCACCGCTTCCGCCGCCAACCTTCGAAGCCGGCTCGGCCTTCCCCACATCTTGCCCAGCCGGACTCCCATCCGCCTGCTCTCCTGTCTGGCTTTGGGTCTCTTGTTCACTTGCAGAGCTTTTTTCAACCGACGGTTTCGTCTCTTGAGCCTTGGGATAACTATCCTCGCTAACCATCGCCTGCCCATCCTTGGCAGCCTTCAACTTAGCAGCCTCCTCCAGTTCTTTCAAATCACTTTCACTCCACTGGAAAGGTGCAACGACCGAAATACCCTTAACTTTATCGCCCAACCAAATCCCATCGTTAGTAGCCATGCGCTTAACGTAAAAAATGAGTCCATCGGGACAGGTATATTCGCCAAAGGCCACCATGCTACCATCATTTAAATATTCATATTCGCCCATATTCAGGCGACCGTCCGAATAAATATTCTGGACAGCATTCAGAGTACTGCCCACTCTGATGTTGTTTTTCAATGCAAAAGAGTTAGACTCGGTGTGTACTTCAATAACTCTGGAGGTCTGACCGTCAAAATGCACCTCAACATCGCGGTCCGGCATGTGATAAATAACAATATCATTCGACCAGGCCGGGTACTTATCGGGAATAGCCAGCGCGTAGACCTCTTTAGCACTCATCCCCAGCTTAACCCCACCCA
>OMRK01000175.1 GCA_900313515.1 uncultured bacterium
AGTTACGTTGCAGGTGCCGGAGAAGAAGAGCTCCATGCCTCAGGCACGATCAGCGGCAGCGCCAACATTGCTCTGACCCGCCGTCCTCGCATGCGCCGCAATAATTCAGCCTCTTCAGCAGGCTCCTCCACTAGCTCTCCAACCTCTCCGACTTTGCCAACAACTCCAGCCTCCCCCACCGCTCAGGCCTCATCCACGGCTGCTTCATCGGTTGATGTCAACGAGTTGCACCTCAACATCAGTCAGCTATCTATCTCTGAGCTTGGTTCCTTCCTCTTCCCCGGCCTGGATAGCGGATTTGTAGAAAACTTCATTCTCAACGCCTCAGGACCGGTCACCTCTCCAGCCTTCAACATGCTCTTTAACGTTACCAATGCCCAAGCCGGTAGTCTCAAACTGGCTTCCATTGCCGGCGCCATGAGCGGAAGCCGCGACCCACAAACCCATAAGTACCAGGTACGCTTCGGTAAGGTTGATCTGGCTACACGCAATCAAAAGGTAAACGACGTCGTAAACAAAGATTTGAAGGATTTAGCTGGCAGCGAAGATTATGAAAACGGCATCAAGGTTTATTTCGGCCCCAATAAGCGTGCCGATCGCTTCTTCAGCATTTTTGGAACTCTACCCTACGAGGTTTCTTACAAACGATCCACTAGCGAGACGAAATCACTAGTTCCGTTTTGGCAAAATGTTACTCCCTCGTTTAATGGAATCCTAGACATCACAGCTGAGCTCAGAGACAAGGACTTAGGCCTAGTTTCCAGTTCCATAGAGGGCGTCAAAGAAAGTTCTGGAAATTTGCGGGGCGATCTACACATAGGCGGCACGGTGCTGCATCCGGAAATTGTAGGCAAGCTGAAACTAAACAATGGCATGTTAAGCCATGAAAAGATAGGCAAACTTTCCAATTTAGATATCGAGGCTAATTTCAGCGAGATTACCGATCCCGATCTCAACGCCGAATACACCCACATTAAGAAGCGCAAGTTGTTGGAGGAGAATGGTATAGGCGCTTTGCTTACAGGTGATTTGCCAGGTGTGGGCCCCAATTCCAGTTCTCCCTCTCCAGCAGTAGAATCTACCGACAAGGCGGATGCTCAAAATCCACAAAGCGCCTCCTCAGAAGCGCCCGCTGAAACCGAGGAGTTCCACTTTAGTCGCATCGATTTGCAAAAGTTTACGGGCACTCTCGGAGATCGTTCCTTTGAAGCCAAAGGACAAGCGGACATGGACGGTTTAGAGCCTTTAAATGTAGATTTTTCCCTTAAAGGAAATCAGCTTCCCTTGAGATGGGGAGATCTCTTCGAAGGTCGGGCTGATGTGGATCTACATTTGAGCAAGGCAGATGTCGATGCCTGTGAGATGCATGCCTTCAACGAGTCCCTGAGCGATATCCACAACTTGGATCATTCTCCCAAAGAGCGAGCTAACTTAACCAAAAAGCTCAACATTCCGAAGATGTATGCCCTAACCGGCGACATAAACATTCCCAATGGAGATTTGAGCATAGGCTTAGACATGCTGACAAGTTCCAGCACTCAAACTTTCGACTGGAGCAAACTGCCGGTAGATTATCGTGTCAACCTGAACATAGGTGAAGATGTCTGGATGCGTGCCTTGGGCTCTAGAGTTAGAGCCAGCGGGAATTTGGCCATTGTGCCCCAGGCGGATACCGGCAAGCCAGTTATGGAAGGCACAGTGAACCTGTCACGTGGCGTGCTCGCGATCCCTCTTTACGATTTAAGTTTCAAGGTACGCAGTGGTAAGGCCGTTTTCAATAAGACCCAGATGCCTGAGTTACAGGGAGTCACCGCCGATGCCAGTGTAAACAATTATGAAATCACTGCTTTTGTCAACGGCTCTTACCCAGACATCAAGGTTGATCTGGTCTCCAATCCTCCCCTGGCCGAAAAGGAGATCAAAAACTTACTGGCCCTGGGAGGTTTTGCCAAATACACTCCCTCTACCAACCAAATCAACCAAAATCCTATGACCACTACCGGTAGCCGGGTGGTGAGTACCGACCTAGCTGTAAATACCTCCGGCGTATCTATGCTCTCCAGACTGTTGGCCTCACCATTAACCCAAGAGATCGGTAGAATGCTCTTCTTGTCAGACTTCACGCTGGATGTGGCTTCACCGCATGCCTACTCTTTGAAGATAGCTAAAGCCATCGATCAAAATGACAAGTTTTTATTTACCCTGACCCGCACCTTCAACAGTAAAACTGGCCAGAATGAAAGTATTTACGGCGTAGAATGGCGCTTTAGAAGCAACATGTTAGTGCGCCTGGGCGTGGATGAAAAGGGCAGCTTCCGGCCCTGGTTCCATGGCTTCTGGGAATTCTAGCCATTTGGCCTAAAATCACAGCTTCTCTACCTAAAGGGTATTAGGGGCAAGTAGTGGTAGAAGGGGCTTTCTATCTACTGGGCAAAAGTAGTGGGGAGAGCTTATAGGGGGACAGGATTAGACGACATGGGTAGCAGCGAGCATAGTCTTGTACTTTGTGAGCGAGTGGGGAAATACAAATGTAAAAAATTGATCTCTTTCGAGAAAGGCATAACACTAGAGACATGTATAGAGAAAATAATAAAAACTTAGAAACCCACAGTGGAGGTAGTGAGAGCAATACTTGGACTCCGAGTCATGCTAAAGCAGCCCTGCAGAGTGCTCTTAGTTCGGAAATTTTAGAAGGTCTGATCTCCGACAACCATCCAGAAAATTTTGAATATTTAGAGGCCAGCAGTCTAAAAACTTCTTCAATGACTTCCGAGATTGAAGATGCAAAAAATTCAACCCAAAAGAATTCCGGCATGTCCGGTTCGCCCGGTAGTTCTTCCACACCAAAACGCCATCAAGCCTTCTCACCGGAAAGCAGCGATTTAGTCGATTTTATAGCTAATTTTGATTTCCGCAAATCTGAAGAAGGCATAATAGTAGTGCGCTGCGCTGCCCCAGAGAAAACGCGTTCCTTAAGCATTCCGTCCTCTCTTCTGGGAGCTCCTATTTTTAGGATCGAAAAAGAGGCTTTTGCCGGACGCCGAGAGTTAGCCAAGATTTCTATCCCCGAGGGTGTAACCCAGATCGGAAGCCGGGCCTTTGCTGACTGCCCCAATTTAGGTAGCGTCTTCCTGCCCTCCAGCTTGATCAGCATAGGAGCCGAGGCCTTTAAGAACTGCCCCTCATTAAAGAGCATTAACCTGCAAGGCTGTGAACTGGAAATAGGGCCCTCTGCTTTTGCCGACTGCACCGGTCTCAAAAAAATTACTATTCTGAAAGGATTAGAAACCATTCCCGCCGGCTGCTTTGCTGGTTGCGAAAATCTGCGCGAGGTCGAATTTTCAGAAGATGTCAAGTCCATCCGTGAAGATGCCTTCAGAGACTGTGCAAGCTTGCGCTCTGTGGAATTTCCTTCCCATCTAGTAGAAATTGGCGACTCGGCCTTCCGAGGCTGTTCGGGGTTACAGAGCTTAGATCTACCCAACAGCATAGTCAGCCTGGCTGAGCTAGCCTTTGCCAACTGCACTAGTTTAGAAACGATTAAACTCCCAGATAAACTGACCTTCCTGCCCAGCGGTGCCTTCAGCGACTGTCTTGGTTTGCGTTCGGTAAAGGTGGGACGCGAACTCTTGGAACTAGGCAGCACGGTTTTCAGCGGTTGCCAATCTTTGAAAGAAATATTACTGCCCGCCTCCCTAAAGAAAATGGGCTCCAGAGTTTTCTGCGGTTGCACTCATCTGGAGACAGCCGATTTGAGCCAATGCGGCGTAGAAGAATTGGGCAGTGAGACATTTAGCGGTTGTGCCTCTCTAAAGAGGCTATTTTTCCCCATAAGCAATCTGCGCAAGCTGGGTAAGTGGACTTTTAAAGGCTGCCGGAGTCTAACCGAAGTTACGCTTCCCAGTTCTCTGGTCACGCTGGGGAACGGCCTTTTTGAAGATTGTTATGGCCTACAGACCCTCTGTTTAAAGGGCATCCAAGCCGTTATTCCCGATAATTTCTGCACCGACTGTTACAGTTTAAGCGAAATTACCTTAGAAGATACCATCGAGGTTATAGGTAACAATGCCTTTAGCGGTTGCCGTTCTTTAACCTGTGTAAAACTGCCGCAGAACCTCCTAAAGTTAGGCGAACGAGCCTTTTTCAACTGTGCCAATCTACAGAACGTGTTTTGCGGCGAATCTTTGACCGGCATAGGTAGAGAAGCCTTCATGGGCTGCAAAAATATGGAGAGCATAAATCTGCCAGCCTCTCTGATTCTGTTTAACGGCGAACATTACGAAAATATCTTCGACA
>OMRK01000186.1 GCA_900313515.1 uncultured bacterium
AGCCCCCACAGAACAGCCGGTCCAGTCCTCGCAAGCCGACGTGAAAGTTTCGGCATCTGAAACGCCGCCAACCCCCTTATCAACAGGGCCGGTTACGCCCGCGCCCACCGCCGAGCAAGCTGCTACACCTGCACCTGCTACCGGGCAACCTAATACACCCACGCCTGCGCCAGCCCAGCCTGCTGCCTCCACGCCTGCCTGCGCACAACCCGTTGCGCCAGCACCCGCCGTTACTCAGCCCACTGCTCCTGTCTCCACATCTGCTCCCGCGCCCATTACTCCTACCCAGGCACAGGAAGATGCTCAGACTCAGCTTCCCAGCTGGGATCTCTCCGATCTTTACAGCTGCGATGATGATCCTCAGATCAAGGCTGATATTACCCGTGGCGCTCAGTTGGCCCAGTGGTTTGAACGAAACTGGCACGAACTTCTTGTGCGTCACATTTACACACCTTTGCAACTGGTGCAGGCTCTGCAGGAATACGAGCAGTTGAATGTAGTGCTGGCTAAACCGGCTGCATATACAAGCTTGCGCTTTGCCATAGAGAGCCAGAATACTAAACTGGCCGCCCTCAACCAGTACTGCAACGAGCAGATCAGCAATATTCTCAGCAATCTTATCTTCTTTGAGCTGGAGCTGGGTAAGCTCTCCGAGGCCGAGTGGTCCCGTCTGCAAACCGTGCCTCAGCTCATGCAGTACCGCCACTTTATGGAAGAATTGCGCATCACGCAGAAATACAACCTGAGTGAGCCCGAGGAGAAGATCCTAGAGCAGACAGCCAACAGCGGCAAGCGGGCTTTTCGCAGGCTTTTCAGCGAGTTGATCGCTCGAATTTCCTTCCCCATGGAGGTGGATGGCGTCACCAAAGAGTTGACCGAGAGTGAAATTTTAGCCCTCTCGCACAGTCCCAAGAGAGAGGTGCGCTGCAAGGCTGCCCAGGTGCTCTCCCAGGTGCTGCACGAAAACGCCCATCCTATCCATTTCGCCTATAACACTCTGCTTTTGGATAAAATCACTTCCGACAAGTTGCGTGGTTTCAATCGCCCGGAGAGTGCCCGCAACCTCGGCAATGAATTAGATGATGCCACAGTTGATCTGGTGGTGCAGGTGGTTCGCGATAACTACCTGATTGTGGCAGATTATTACAAACTTAAGGCCAAGATTTTAGGACTGGATAAGCTTTATCACTATGATCGCTATGCACCTCTCTACGACATTCAGGAAACGATCAGTTACGAACGAGCCAAGGATATTGTGCGCCAGGCCTTTAACGACTTCGATCCTCAGTTTGGTAACTTGGTTGAACCTTTCTTCCAGAGGAACTGGATCGATGCCAAGGTTGTCCCTGGCAAGCGGGGCGGCGCCTTCTGCGAAGGGATTGCTCCGCAGTTCCATCCCTATGTTATGCTCAATTACACCGGTCAGGTTCGCGATGTGCAAACTCTGGCTCATGAGCTCGGTCATGGTATTCACGATCTTTTAGCTAGTCGCCAGAATTATTTCAACTATCATCCCGTGCTGCCTTTGGCGGAGACCGCCAGCACTTTCGCCGAGATGATTGTATTTAATAAGCTCTTTGCGAACTTGCACACGGCCAAGGATAAACTTTCCCTGTTGGCGGCTAAAATTGAGGATACCTTCGCCACTGTGTTCCGTCAGGTGGCCATGTACTCATTCGAGCAGCGCGTTTACACGGCTCGCGCCCAGGAGGGTGAGCTGTCTTTAGAACGCATCAACGAGATTTGGCAGGCTTCTATTGCCGAGATGTTCGGTGATTCTCTGGAGTTGGGGCCCGATCATGCCATCACCTGGATTTATGTGCCCCACTTTGTATATACACCATTCTATGTGTACGCCTACGCCTTCGGCGAGCTCTTGGTGTACAGCTTCTTTGCCCGTTACCGACGCGAGGGCGAGGCCTTTAAGCAGAAATATCTGCAGTTCTTGGCTTCTGGTGGCTCCGAGAATCCTCGCACGCTTCTGGCCGGTCTGGGAATTAACATAGATAGCCGTGAGTTCTGGCAGGAGGGCTGTGATTTAATAGCGGAGAGTGTAAATAGAGCCAAAGAATTGGCCGATGACGTGGAGAGGGAATATTTCATAGAACAGGATCGCCTGGATGCTGAAGCTCGAGAGGCTGGCAAGAGCAGGAGCGGCTGGGGTGAGGGCGATGATGACGGTTGGGACGGTTACGGTGAAGACGACGAAGATCCGGATGAATGGGATCTGACTAAACGCTAAAAAGTACCTATTGGCAGGGATGGTGACAGCCTTTTTAGGCGACCTACTTTGCATATGGGAATCTTGAGAACAGCTGAGGGGGGGGCTGTTTTTGATCCTGCGATTTGTGAAATTACCAGATGTAGAGTTTGCTGTTTCCCAGCATTAACCGTTGAGGCCAGCGGGTTCTCTCCCGCGGTTAGCAGCGTTTTAGGCCGTTGTTGTCCATTTGGTAAATGCTTAAAGGAGCAGTGTCCCAAGATGGGGGCAGATAATGAGAGGTCATCACAACGGTAGTGGGTGAAACCTTGCGCAACTCTTGCAGAGCCTGGTAGAGGAGCAGGCTGTTACGGTTATCCAGATGGGCGGTGGGCTCGTCGGCCAAGAGTAAAAGAGGCGTGTTGATTAAAGCTCTCACTGCGGCCACACGCTGCCTCTGGCCGCCGGAAAGCTGAGAAACCAGGGTCAGCTTGTATTTTTCCAAACCTAGAACTTTGAGTAACTCCAGAGCCCTCCGGCGGCCCTCGTTGAGTGATTGTTTACCAAAATAAAGCGGTAGCAGAATGTTCTGGAGCACGGTGCGCTGTTCGTCCAGGTTCGCTTCCTGGAAAATGAAGCCTATGGCCTTCTGTCTTAGCCTGGCCGATTGGGCTGCGTTGAATTTGGAAATGTCTGTTCCGTCGATGACAATAGAGCCGTGGCTGGGACGGAGCAGGCCACCTAGCAGCTTAAGTAGGGTTGTCTTGCCGCATCCGGAATCGCCCTGCAGGAGCACGAACTCACCCGATTTTACCTCGAAATTCAGATTCCTGAGAATGAAGTCATCTTCGCGCGGTCTGTCCGCGTAGCTAAACTCAACCTGCTCACACTTCACTACTGAATTTCTTGTTTCGAAAGCTTCTCCCAATATTGAGGCTCCATCTCTTTCTAGAAATTAGCAATTAACAATTAGCAATTAGGAATTAGAAATTAGTAACTAAGCGCTGGGGTATGGGTGTGGGAAAGTGGTGAACTAGGCGAAGGCAGTTAACAATTAACAGTTAACAATTAACAATTAGGAATTAGAAATTGGCCTGGTGTTCCTGTGAGTGGTGGGGATTCTGGCGCTGGGCTCACCGTACTTTTGGGAAAGACCGCGCCCTGTGGGCGCGGGTAGCTTAGAACAACTTAAAATTGCTCGCTGGGAATATTCACCATGTACATAGGCTCCGGGGAAGCCGAGTTAGTGGGAACGGAAAGTTTATTCAGAGAATGCTGATAGCGGGCGGCCTTTCCCAGATCGCTCACACTGGAGTTCAATGCATCCCAGAAAGAGCCTTTGCTGGTAATACAAACGATATTAGCCTTGGGAGCCTTGCCCATTTCCCGTGCTTTCTTGTACAGATCCTGCCGGTAGCCAATCTGGTCTATGAGTTTGTGCTTTAATGCTTGATCACTGTTGTAAATCCTGCCGTCGGCCAGGCTGCGCACTTGCTTTAAGTTGAGCTTACCCTTACGTCCTTGGGCCACAATATTGGTAAAGCGTTCCCAACTTTGGGTTACCAGCGTCTGCAAGAGTTGGCGCTCCTCAGGCCTCATTTTGCGGTAGGAGGAACCTATATCTTTAAAGGGTTTGCCGCCGTTGGCATTTAACGATGTGATAGTATTTACGTCTACACCAACTTTGCCCATAAGACCGCTGAATTCTGGAAGTTGCATGATAACGCCTATGGAACCAGTCCAACTGGTAGGCAGAGCAATTATATGATCGGCCGCCATGGCCACGTAATATCCACCAGAGCAGGCCATCCCTTCAAACATGGCAATTATGGGAATATTAGTCTTCTTTTTGAAGCAGAGTAACTCATGATAAATATTGTCGGCTGCCGTAACTCCGCCGCCGGGGGAGTTTATATCCAAAATCAGGGCCTTAACGTTTTTTTGCCCGGCAATGTAGGTTAAGGTGTGGGTTATGTTTTCTGCTGTTACCGCACCTTCCGTACCGGTTCCGGTTATACTTCCAGAAGCTATCACACCGTAGATCGGAACTACAAAGATGCGCTCCGCGGGCTCTTCCTCGTTCATAAGCTTCTTGGCAGTATCTTTAGCCTTATCTGCCTTATCTCGCTTCGAATCAGCTTCTTTATCGTCGGCCTTGTCAATAATGTAAGTTTTAAAACGAGTAGAAGAGGTCAGGTCGGTGTCGGTGTCCATGTCGCTACAGGCCAGTGTGACTATGGCCATGGTGCATCCTCCCACGCCCAACACCAGGGCCAGCAAAATGCAGACAAGAACCACAATGACGGCAATGTAACAGCCTTTGCCGGAGAATAAACCGGGCTTTTTCTCTTTCTTTTCGGCAGGCTTGTCGGTCTTGGGAGACTGAGTGGCGCCTTCAGCCGGGTGGGCCTGCTCGGGAAGCTCTTTAGTTTCAGGGGGCTGCTTCTGCTGAGTCGTCTGCGCGGATTCTTTTTGTAAATTCACATTACCAGCTTCTGAACTGTCCGGATTACTCATTTGGGATTTAATGCCTTTCCTTATTCTAGAAGAACTTACCACTTTTCACCTTCGCGCCGGGGCCAGAGAACGGTCGCTCGGCGCAAGGGTCATCAAACAAAGTGCAAAAACAACTAACTAGTAATTCCTAATTAGCAATTACTAACTACCAATTGCTCATTACTAATTGCTCATTGTTAATTGCTATCTACCAGATCTTGTTGCGCTTATCAACTGGGCGGCACATAGCGTCACCTTCCTTAATATCGAAGGCCTTGAAGAAATCGGTATTATTGGATAAGGGGCCGTTCACGCGCCAATTGGCTGTGGGATGAGGATCGGTGTTGATCTGCAGCTTCTCCATTTCGGGGCTAATGTTTATAGCCCACACTTTAGCGTAATTCAAGAAGAAGCGCTGAGCTGGAGTGAAGCCATCGATAACTTCGCCAGCTCCACCGTTAAGAGAGTGCTGGTAGGCGCCAAAGGAGAGAGCCAAGCCACTCAGATCGGCAATAGACTCACCTAAAACTAGCTTTCCGTTCAAATGCTGGCCCTGCACTGTGTAAGAGGAGAACTGGTCCTCAACGCCTTTGGTCAGCTTATCGAATTTAACCTTGTCCTCTTTGGTCCACCAGTTGCGCAGGTTGCCATGTCCATCGTACTGGGCACCCTGATCGTCAAAGCCGTGGCTTATCTCATGGCCGATAACCGTACCTATACCACCGTAGTTGGCTGCATCGTCGCTTCTAGGATCGAAGAAGGGAGGCTGCAGAATGCCAGCGGGGAAAACGATCTCGTTGTCTGAGGGAGCATAGTAAGCGTTTACCATGTGAGCAGGCATGTACCAGTCGTTAGGATCCACCGGCTGACCGATTTTACCGAGACTGCGCCGTTTTTCAAAACGCATAGCATTGCGCATGTTGTCGTAATAGGAAGTGCCAATTTCTAACTTAGAGTAATCGCGAGGCACATCGGGGTAACCGATCTTGGCCTTAAGCAAGCTCAACTTCTCCAAGGCTGCCTTCTTGGTGGTTTCGCTCATCCAGTCCAATCTGGGAATATCTTCAGCCATGTAAGCCTTGATATTTTCCACCATATCTTGAACCCGCTTTTTAGATTCGGGCGGGAAGGCTCTCTGGACGTAGAGCTGGCCCATGCCTTGATCCACTAAGGAGCTCACCACGTCGGTCACACGCTTCCACCTGGGTTTCATAACCTTGGTGCCGCGCAGAGTCTTGCTATAAAAATCGAAATGGCACTGCTCTAAATCTTTGCTCAGATAGGGAGCAGCCGAGCGGATCAGGTTCCAGCGCAAGTAATCTTTGTGCGCTTCCAGCAGGGAGCGATCGGATAAAAGAACGTTGACTGCCTGCATGAACTCCGGGACGGTAACGTTTATATCCTTAGGTTGAGCAATGCCTATGCCCTTGTAATAGGTGCTCCAGTCCAAGCTGGGAGTCAATTTGGTTAAGCCTTCCTGGTGCATAAGATGGTACATCTTTTGCGGATCGCGCGTCTCGGCAGCCGGCAGAGAAGCTTTGGCCAAGCGAGTTTCGATGTCCATAACGTGCTGAGCCGCTGCTTTCGCCTTTTGGGCAGAGAAGCCGGAAAGCTTGAAGAGATTCTCCACAAACTTGACGTATTGGCTGCGCAGTTCCTTGGAGCGCTCGTCCTGGCGTGTGTAATAATCACGCTCCGGCAGGCCTAAGCCAGACTGCCAGATGGTGGCAATTTGGCGCGTGCTGTCCTTATCATCCTGGGCCGAATCAAGGGAGAAATAGGGGTTAAGTCCCAGATTGTGACACTCCACCAGAACCTTTTGCAGAGTTTTAAGGTCGGTTATCGAGTTGATCGGTTCCAAGTCATCTTTGAGCGGTGTAACTCCAGCCGCCTCGATGGCCTTCTCATCCAAGCCGCTCTTATAAAAAGTGCCGAGCTTCTCTTCCAGGCTGCTCTTGGGAGATTTGGCCGCATCTTCTAGAATTTCGTGCAGCAATTTGGTGTTGTTGTCTGCTAAAATGGTGAAGGTTCCCCAGCGGGCCTGATCGCTGGGAATAGGGTTGGCTTTCTGCCAGCCGCCTATG
>OMRK01000040.1 GCA_900313515.1 uncultured bacterium
TATTCACGCTTCCTCCAGTCGTGGAGTTACCATAAGCAGTCTGAGTCAGCCGTATTACTCCGCTCGTTATCTAGGAGCCAAGCGGGTGTTTAAAGAGAGCCTGTAAAGCGTGTTAATAGGTGGGCCGGAGGTCCCGGCCTAGAGGAGAATTCGCAAAGAGTCGCTCGTTGGATGGGCGGCTTTTTTTGTTTAAAAAAGTGTAATGTTTGGATAAAAATTTGCTAACTAATAGGTAAAATATTATTAATGAATGCTGTCCATAATCAAATCTATGGATGCAGTGGGCAAATGTATTAAAATATCCGCTTTACCTATGCTACTTTGGCCATGGTGTGTGGCACTGGGGGTTACAGTTGGTTTATATGCTGGAGAAAAGTGGGGACTACGTTCTTATTCTCGACTATTAGCGTTTTGCCAAAGGTCTTGGCTGGAAGCTGGGCACTCTTTGGAATTTACAGTTTTGGCCTGGCTTACTGCTGCACTGGGAGTTGGGCTCATTTGGAAAGGCTCAGGGTTAAAACTTTTTAACTACATTAAGTCCCGCAGCTTATTTTTTTTGGGAATGTGTTTTATCTTTGCTACCTGGGCAGGTTGTTGGCGAGCTGCGGAGTTTGAAGTCGTTGAAACAAACAATCTGTATCTTTCGAAGCTGACCTACAGTAAGGTGGCAGGACGCGGGAAAGTTGTCAAGGCCTACCGTAGCACGGGGCAGCGCGGCCAGCTTTTGCTGGAACTTGAAGGGAAAACGGTTTTGCTCTTGAGAGGGGATACTGCCCTTTCAAGCAGCCTAGCAGGTGAGATTGTCTGTTTTAAAGGCTTACTCAAGGCCTTAAATTCGTGTGAACTACCCTATTACAGCCAGTATGGAGTAAAGCACGTGGTGGAACTGCAGACGTGGTCTATTGGTGGAGCGGGCGGAGCTGAACCACTGTTGGGCGGCAGTTCGGGTGAGAGAAGCAAAGACATTTGTCTACCTGCGTTGCGTCGTTATCTAAATTCTCGTTTGGAACAATTGTTCTGCAGTCGTAGCTATGGCTTGATTGCAGGGATCTTTTTCGGCGATAGTGGCCGCTTATCAAGCGATGATGCTCGTGTATTGCGCGAAGCTGGATTAAGTCACATGACGTCGGCCTCAGGGTTCAATATTTCGATTTTGACAGCAGTCACCGCCTTTTTGACCGCATACTGGGGGTGTGGACGACGAAGGAGCGCTTTTTTTAGCTTAGTCGTATGCTTTGGTTACGCCTATCTGATAGGTTTTATGCCATCCATAACGCGGGCCTTCTGCATGGGGGGCTTGGCTCTTATGGCTCTGCCACTGGGGCGGCCGGTATCGTTATGGAATATGCTAGGTTTGGCTTGGGGAATTTTGCTTTTATTTGAGCCTCGCTGGTTTCATAGTGTTGGCTTCTTGCTATCGTTCGGAGCTTTGGCTGGAATTCTCAGTTGGGCCGAGCCTATTGCTAAAATGCTCTCTTTCGCTCCCAAATTTGTTAGGCAACCGTTGGGAATGACTTCGGCAGTTCTTTTAGCTTTAACCCCCATACTCGCCAACTATTTTCACAGTTTAGCCTGGGCGGGGATTCTAAGTGGTATTGTAGTCGTGCCAGCTCTGGAGCTGTTGTTTATCCTAACGCCGTTTGTGCTGGGGCTGGGCAAAATACCCCTTTTGGGAACTTGTTTGGTAAACTTTTGTGAGATGCTTTGCAATTATTCTATTACCTGTGCTTGCAAGCTGGCTGACCTTTTGCCTCCCACTCCACTTAACGATTTCTCCTGCAGGCAATTGATAGTTTATTACGGCTGTTTGGCCTGCGGTAGGGGCGTTTTATACGTTTACGAGAAGAACAGAGATTCCGGAAAAAGAAATAAGGCTAAAGAAGGCAATTGTTTGAAGTTATAAGGTCGTGACTTGAATTAGAAAGCAAAATTCGTTTTGCAAGCTAATTACCAGATGTGCTTTCAGAGGTAATTGCTTTTTTTTGGCGTATGTGGCGCGGGGAAGGGATGGAACGTTGACTGGAAAAATGGGCAAGTCCTTCGATTGCAAAGTTAAGGTTCAACTGGTGGACAAAGGGGCACAAATGCCGCGTAAGGCTTTTCCCGGTGATGCCTGCTACGATCTGTACATGCCATGTGAGGCTATGCTTAAGGCCGGGCAGACTGCCCTTTTCGATTTGGGGATACGTTTGGAGATCCCCAGTGGTTGGGAAGCGCAGATCAGGGGTAGAAGCGGTTTAGCTAAGCGGGGGGTCTTCGTTCATTTTGGCACCATCGATCATTTGTATAGAAAGAACGTTGGTGTGATAATTTTCAATTCTACTGCAGAAGATGTGAGCTTTGCTCGCGGAGATCGGGTGGCTCAGATGAAATTGGATAGGATATGGGAAGTTGAACTTGGCGAGGGTGTTGTGGAGGATACTGAGCGAGGGGGATTTGGCAGCACAGGAAATTGAGCCCAAGTTGTTAACGTAGCTCGAGAGGCGGGCTGCGCTAAGAGTCGCTTTAGGTGCTGGTTGTTTTTGGGGGAGTTTTTTTTTGCGGATTTATAAAAAAGAGGTTGAGTGGTTTTGGCTACATTGAATGGAGAGGCTCTGTCCTTTGGCGATGAAGAAGACGACGTTGGTCTTATAGATGTTTCTGCTGAAATCCGCAGTAGACGGGCTAAGAATGCTAAAGAAGCGGAAGAGAAGGCAAAAGCAGAAGCAGCTGCAGCCGAAGAAGCCGCCAAGAAGCCCCTTAATCCTCAGGAGGTGGCTGAGTCTATTGCAGAGGCAGATCTGGCCATGCAGGAGGGCAAGTACTCTGAGGCTTTATTTAAATACGAAATAGCTTACAAGACCGATTCTAGCGTTCCTAAAGTAGTAAACGGGCTGGCCCGTCTTTACATTATCAAGGGCCGCCTAAAGGATATGGTTGAGGTCGCTGTAGGGTGGATGAAGCACTTAGA
>OMRK01000187.1 GCA_900313515.1 uncultured bacterium
TATGAAGATTTTCGCTCAGATGATGGCAGATCGTCAGAAGTGGCTTATGCAGCTCTTCAAGATTTGGCAGGACACTCAAACCTCTATTATGGAGATGGTGCGTGATACCATGGTAAACAAAGCCAACTCCTTCAATTCTACGTACAAAGCTTGGACGAAAGCTTTCAGAGGAGAGTAAAGATAGTAAGCTTGCGGCTTTTAACCTAAATACGCTGAAGTGCCTCTTCCTCGCGCACATACATTTGAGCGGTCGGGGAAGTAGGCGGAAGTTTGCGGATGTGTTCGTCAGATGGTTGCTCTTTGGCGAACACATTGTTCTTCGGGTGGATAAAAAAGCACTTTGCCCCACTAATTTGGCAACGTAGATACAGGTCGGCTGTTCCAGCAGTCTTACCAGCGCAGATTCGCGGCGCAGCTGCATAGTTTACCAGTTTCCACGCCGTTAAATTTCTGCTTGCGGATCAGCCGCAGCGGTTTGCTAGTTTTCCTGCCTCTGAACTTTCCAACACGCCCAGGCCATTTTTAAACGTTGCTCAACTGATAGGAATTAGTGTAGCGCGAATCATTGGCTGATTCTAGCGCTCTTTGTGCAAATATTGTAGCCTATGGAACAGTATGTCAGTTACTACGAATCCCCCCTGGGCCTAATTACTCTGGCGGCCAGCGAAGAAGCCCTGATTGGTCTGTGGTTCGATAAGCAGAAGCATTTTGGCGCTACCCTGAAGGCTCCCCCAAAGCCGCAGGAGCGACATGTGTTCAAGTTGGCAAAGGAATGGTTAGACTGCTATTTTAGCGGGCAGGCCCCTGATTTTATTCCTCCCCTGACTATGCTCGATTCAGATTTCCGCTGCTTAGTGTGGACCATTTTGCTTTCTATACCATATGGATGCACCACAACTTATGGCGAAATAGCCAAAACAGCTGCCGAAAAGCAAAATAAACCTCATATGTCCGCTCAGGCAGTGGGAGGCGCCGTTGGCCATAACCCCATCTCGCTCATAATTCCTTGCCACCGAGTTATTGGAGCCAAAGGAAATTTGACCGGTTACGCTGGCGGGCTGGCTAGAAAGCAGTGGTTACTTGAACATGAGGGTTTGAATCTCCGGCACAAATAAAAAAACACCCCCGCCTTACGTTCGGAGATGTTCAATTTGCTGGCATATTCAGATTAAAGCAGAGGAGTACCACAGACATCCTCAAGCTTGCTGCGGTTCTCGCGATTTATGCGCATAGCCTCGTTTATATCTTCATTCCCGCGACGTATCGACTCCAAACCTTGAGCTAAAAGCTCGGGATCTCCACTCTCAACGTAAGAATACATGAGGCCTATGCCCTCATTGTAAAGTTCAATTCCAGCAAAGCCTACACTAAGCTCTTCGGCAAAGTCATCTGCAGCTTCATCGGGAATTTCTATGCTGCGGATATCTTGCTCCTTCTCGGCTAATACAGCCGAAATATCGTCTAGGAAATTAACAAACTCTTCAACGCTCCACTCACCAGAAGTCACACGAGCAACGGCGTCTTCAAATATCTGCAGGCGTTCATTAACTACGGGAGTTTCCACAGGCGGAGGCGGCGTTTCTTCAGACACATAGCGCGGCAAAGCAGCTCCGCACTTTTGGCACACCCTAGCCTCGCTCTCGTTTTCGCAACCGCACTTAACACATAACACAGAAAACGCCCTCCAAACTTACGATCCCAGCCCCATCCGCAAATCCCCACTACAGGCGGGCATGCTTCTAAAAATAAGATCTCTTCCCTGCTAAGATTGGCAAAACGCTAGTTGGGCCCGTACCAAACACAAAACAGCCCCCGGCCTTACATACCCAGGGGCAGATCTAAGAGACTCCAAGCCCAACTACTTTTTCTCTTCTTTGGCAAAGAACGAATCGGGCAGGTTCTGGTTGAAACGGTAATTGGAATAACGAGCACTGGCTGTAGCATTAACGGCCACCTTGGGGAAGCTAAACTGAGCAGTCATAGTGTCGAAAACCCAGTATCCATCTTTTTTAGCATAATTAACATTAACACAGATCATGCCGTCGTTCTTATAATTGGTGATTTGACGGGGAACGGTATAATTTTCGCAATCAACCCACATTTCCTCACTGATAATGTCGCCCATGCCCTGCTTAGGCAACAACAAGATATGCCAAACCTCACGACCGTTAAGCTCGGTAACATCCTTGACCCTGCTGTTAAATTTCTCAATTTTAGGAAGATGCCAGCCAAAGATATTGGGATACTTTTTAACGTAGCTGGGCGCCTTTTCCAAAACCAGTTTGTGTTTATCTGGTGCCTTATGATAATACTTACCGCTCATATCGGGATTATAAGGAATGAAAGCCACCTTGGCGCGCAAGGCTATATTAATATCAGCCTGATAATCTTTAAGCCCCTCATTTAAATTGCCGATTTTTTCAAAAATCTGCTCGACCTCTTGGTCGGCTCGAGCAGCCCTGGCATTAATACAGAAGAGTAAAGCAACGGCCGTTACCATTATCAATAAACTGCGTACCTGCTTCTTCATTATAGTAAAACCTCCAAATAATTTCGAAAAGCAAAAATCTCTTTCAGTTACCTAGGTTTGAGTCCTGTTTGATAAGATAGTTGCTCACAAAAGCGTAAAAATTAACTAAATAGTTAATCAATTTTTATAACTCTACCCCAACTGCCATAAAATCAAAATCTCAGTTCCGCTCTTTTGATCAAAAGAAGCGGTTTTATAGGATAATCATCGGGCAATTCACTTAAAGTTACATCCGAAGCTTCCTCTAAGAAACACACTACCTTAATTTTGACGCGTTCTAACATACTTATTTATGACTGTAAACAAAATTTACGAGAGACATCTACCCCTGAAAGCACAATTAATTTTCCAAATTCCGCATTTTTTGCTAAAATGATGGCACACTAAACTGCGGGGGTCAGGCTCACTTATGAAGATAGAAGCCGTCAAAACCGACAACTTTGCCATGCGCTATTTCCGCTTCGGCACAGGTAGCAAAGTATTTGTCATCCTTCCCGGTCTTAGCGTCAAAAGCGTTATGGATTTTGCCGACGCTATTGTCGACGCTTACAACATATTTACCGACAACTATACGGTATATGTGCTTGACCGCCGCCAAGAGCTGCCGCCCGTGTATACGGTCGCAGATATGGCGCTTGATACCGCCGCCTCTTTCGATGCGTTAGGCTTAAAAGACGCCTATATATTCGGCGCTTCTCAGGGCGGTATGATGGCTCAGATTATCGCCGCCGAGCGTCCCGATCTTGTACATAAAATGGTTTTAGGCTCAACTTCAGCGCAGCTCGACGAAGAGAGATATCGCCTTTTTGAACATTGGGCTCAGTTAGCCGACAGAGGAAGCAGCACCGAATTATATCTCTCTTTTGCCGAATCCATATACCCGCAAAGCCTATTTGCCGAATACAAAGAGACCCTCTTGGCTGCTGCAGCCAGCGTAACCGCAGAGGATATGAAGCGATTTGCTATTTTAGCTAGAGGAACTAAAGATTTAAACATTTACGATCTCTTGCCAAAAATCAAATGTCCAACTCTGGTGTTGGGAGTCTCCGAAGATCAGGTGCTGGGTGCGCAGGCTTCAACGGAAATCGCTACCCAGCTCAATTGCGCAATTTACATGTACACAGGCTGCGGCCACGCCGCTTACGACACAGCCCCAGATTATAAGGAGAAAATTTTACGTTTTTTCGAGGGCTAAAATAAAACGCTTAAAGCTCATCCATAAATGCACGAGCTGTCAAGCGTACGAATTCAGGGCTCATCAATTGCTACTGGACAATTTTATAAAAATGAGCAAAATTGTCCAGTACATGTCCAACCTAAATCCGAAAGCCCGCGCCAACGCGCTCCTTTTAATCATCTAACCGACGGTTCGGCTCTCAATAGCGTTACAGCTCTTCTATGGCAGCAGCTATTTTTGCTTCAGATTCGCGCATAGCCTCTATGGTGCGGGCGAATAGATCGTTTATGTCCCATTCAAGGATTTCTGCGCCGCGCTTAATAACGTCACGTGAACAACCAGCTGCGAACCTCTTGTCCTTGAACTTCTTCTTAAGACTGGAAACTTCCATATCGCAAACGCTCTTGGAAGGACGCATTAAAGCGGCGGCTCCGATTAAGCCAGTGAGCTCATCTACGGCAAAAAGGACCTTTTCCATAAGATGCTTAGGCTCTTTGTCACTGCAGGAACCAAATCCGTGGGAACAGATTGAATAGATCATGTCTTCGCCCACTCCAGCCTCTCGCAAAAGCTCAGGAGCCTTCTGACAATGTTCCTGCGGGAAAAGCTCAAAATCTATATCGTGAAGAAGGCCAACCTGCGCCCAGTAGTTAGCATCCTCACCGAAGCCCAACTTTTCCGCATACCAACGCATTACCGCTTCCACAGTAAGAGCATGCTGAATGTGGAACGTATCTTTATTGTAGCGGCGCAAAAGCTCAAGTGCCTGTTCGCGAGTAAGATTTGCCTGCATATTTGTTCCTCCTAAAATCCCCAAATCAATTTAAAACAATCCGCAAAAGATAGCGTCCATAATAGTAATATTAACAAAAAGAGAGCGCATCTTGCTACCGAAAAGCAAAAAAAAACTCTTCTGCCTACACAGGCAAAAGAGGAAAAATGGTTGCGGGGGAAGGACTTGAACCTACGACCTCCGGGTTATGAGCCCGACGAGCTACCAACTGCTCCACCCCGCGATATACGCGAGCCGGGAGAAACTACACTCCCTAACGCCCGAACATTATAGCATATAGCAGGATATTGTCAAGGCTAATCTCAAATGCACAGGCAAAAAAAATCGACAGCGACCCTACTGCGCTGAGTAACCTTCAGCTACCCCCATGCGCAAGCAAAAAATCATTGAAAGTTAAGCCGACGCTTTAGGTGAATCAGCTTTAACGGAGTCAGATTGGACACTGACGGCGGCGGACACAGAGCGAACCATAAGCAAAACTACACTGCCCAAAATGACATAAGGGAAAAGCAAAGCCAACAAATAAGCTACCTGGGCAGAGGCGCCAGGATAAGTAGTTGGCTGCTCCAGACCGCGCAAAGGCACACGATGTTTGATAAGTAACTCAACCGTGTAACTATCGGACACACTGCGCACCCAATAGCTTTCCGTCCCGGCCGTAACCTGCAAAATATCACGGTACATTTCCACGCCCGTAACTTTTTTACCGTTAACATCGGCCACGAACTGATCGTAGCTCTTTTCCAAAGCTGGCCGGCCAGCCTGGCGTTGCCATCCCATGGCAGCCCAGGTCAGGCACAAGGACAATACCGCCAGACAGAGCAGAGCTAAACCGATGACTTTAGGTAGAGGAAATTTCACCTTAGCCCACCCCCCTATTGACCGGGCTTGGGCTTAGAACTTACAGACACATTCTTAATGCGTTCTTGGAGGATCTCCTTGGCCTTCTCGCGATCAGCCTTGTAAGCATCGTAGAAACGAGAGTTCGGGGGATAAGGATTGCCTTGGATCTGAGAATCCAAAGATTTGCGCAATTGGATGTAAAACTCGTGGAAATCTCCCTGAGCTTCTCGCAGTTCTCGGCCATTCCAAGTGTAAGGATAGGGCAAAAGAACCGCCTGAGCAGGCTCACTGGAATTGGCAACTACACGGGAGATCCACAACTCATATAAGCCATCCCCATTCTCATCATCCAAATCTATATGAGTAGTGTCCTTGCAGACCATTACCACAAACTTACCACCAAGATTACCCAACAAGAACGAACGCAGCTTATCCGGATCCTGCATGGAATTCCAAACAATTAAGGCATCATCATGGCCGCCGCCAATCATCCGGGCGCAGTCAATACCAACCAAATGGGGCGTGCCCGTCAGATTTTTGGAGAAGCACTTATCCATCACCCGGCCGCGCCAACGATAAACAGCGAACTGAGAAGTCAGCTTAGAAGCCTTGTCCAAAGTCTTTCTAGCCTCGGCTTGAGCCTTTTGTCTTCCTTTACCACTCACCGGAACGGCGCTCAGAGTCATCTCATCAAAAAGGCTTTCACTGGCCAAAGGATCGTTGCAACCAGCCAACAACAGATCACGCTGACCATCCCCATCGAAATCAGCGTAGACACAACATAAGCGAGCCTTGTAGACCTCAACCCCCATCTTCTTCAGAGTGTCAAGGAATTTAATTCCCATACCGCCCTTCCAGTTATGGGAATCGGCCGGACCAGTGGCAAAAAGCTTGTCAACATAGTTAAAGAGTTCGTAATATCTCTCGCTGCCTCCGGAAAGCTGCTCGGACAATTCTTGCAAGCGTAAATCGTTGGGATTTAAATCTGCACCCTGGCGGCAGCGAATGTAAGCTTCACCGTTAAGGTCCTGTTTTTGTAGCTTCACGGCCCAGTTGTACATGCGAGAGGCTACCGTTTCCTTGGCGTATTTAGATTCACCTACGGCCTTGACAGCCCTCCGAACAAATTTATCGGCAGTGCTGTAAGAATGAGTATCGCTGGCCTTTTCCGCCAGTCCGACTAGAGCAGCGGCATATTTGGTGCGGGCGATATCGTCGTATTCAGCATTCTGGAAGCCAATGTAGAGCTCATCCACATCATAGCTAAAATCATCATTAACCAGATCGACGGCATGGTTAGTTCCACTCAGCAAGCCGTTGATATCGATCTTCTTTACCTCTTGTATATAGTAGAAGACTCCCAACAAAGCGACCAAGAACAGGCAAGCTATAGCTATGCGGCCTGATAATCCCAGACCGCTACGGCTAGACTTTAAGCGCTTACCTATATCACGGGCTTCTTCGGCTAGGCTAGGATCCAATTCGGCAGTTTCTTTTAAGGCAGCTTTAATGTCATGCACAGAATCGGCCTCACTCTGCCAAAGAGTACCACTACCCGATCCAGAATCGACAGTTATGGCCAGTTTATCCAAACGGATGCGGGCCATGTCCTTGTGCAAATCATCCTTAATAGAATCGTCGGCTACCCCAACAAGAGCAGCATAAATAGAATCTTTCTCCAGATTACTAGCCTGCGGCGGATTCTCCTTAAGCCAGCGGTAAACTAGACTAGCCAAATCTCCGGGGATATTCTTACAATGGCCGCTCAGACGGCGTAGATCGGAGACCGCACCGATGTAATTTTCTTCCTTGAGGCAACAGGCAGCGCAAAGCACAGCGGCATCGGCTTCCAAGATATGACTATCTAAAAGTTTGCGCCCCAAAGAACGGGCTTTGAGGAAGTTACCTTCCCTAAAGCAAGTAACAGCAGCCGAAATAGCAATACGGTTAGCAGTCACCTCAACAGTTTTCTGACCGCCCACCGTGTCAAAGGTAATGTGACCAGTTTGAGAATCCTCGCTGAGCGCAGTCATATCTATGGTCAGCATTATGCGCTGTTTATTACCAGCGAACTCCTGGGGCTGGGCAATAATCCAGTCGACATCGGCCTTGAGGGTTCCGTACAGATAACCGCGCCCACCATTGCTCAAATCAATTACGGTATCCATTTCATCGGAAGCGCACTCTACAATAAGGGACTGCTTGGACAACTGCAGAACCGGCTTGTCTACATAACCGGAAGCTTCCAGAAATTTTTCCACCCCTATAGAACGTTGCTTGTTGTTAAGCCGAATTTCTCGGGCCTTATCAGCCAGCTCACCGCAGCCTTTGAATCTGAGCCAATACTCAAAATCGCCATTATAAAGATGGCGGGTTGCCGACTCCCAATGCTTGTCCGCTTTTAGGCACAGCTCCTTATCGGTGCGAGCTTGCCAGCCAGCATAGGATGTAAAGATTTCCCCCACAAAACGATCTTCAAGGGGTGTTTCGCACTTGGAGCACAAGGAAGCTATGTAAGGGTTTTCCTCTTTACAGGATGGACAGGCAATCCTATCGGGAAGAGAAGCAGAGGCCATGAGCATCTCCTGGCGCGTGCAACGACAGCCAGAGACCACACAGCGCTTTAGCTCTTTCCAGCAGTCGTCGTGGTACATGGCATTGCAATGCCCACACACTGTGCAGGCAAAAGCATTATCCGTGCTTCCGTCTTCTTTTTGTCCGGCAAAGGGTTTGCCGCAGACAGGACAGACCCGTTCATTTAAAGACATATAAAAACTTCCTTACGTTCCCCAAATTTAGCACAACTTTTGGCTCTAGGATTTAGACTTACAGATGTCTATTTGAATCAGCAAACCCCACAACAGAACAAGGCGTGCCTAGTAGCGCACTGTTCAAACCGCCCTAAGTCCCGCAGCACATCCGGCGTCCGACCAACCGGACGATTTTCTTAAATGCTCCTAAAACACCTTCTGAAGAGGATGGAGACTACTGCACATAGAACGCTTATTGTAGAGTCACTCCCTGCACTCGCCACCACTTTTTTCAAAATCACGAGCAGAAAACCCCTAAAAAATACCGACCAAAAAAGGATAAACTCTGAGTGATAAGGTAGTATGTGCCCTGGAAACACGTTCAGGTGTGTCTATCGGAGAAGCCGGAGAGACAGTATGAAAAAGAAGAAAAAGGACACGGCAGTGAATGCCGCCAGCCGAGCGAATGTGAAGCTTAACCCTCAGAATAACGTTAAGTTGGCAGCTCCGTTGAAGGCTGTACTCACCCCCTTTGAGCACTTTATCAAGGCAGAAACCTCCAGCGGCACAGTTCTCTTGAGCGCCACTATCCTAGCCTTGCTTTGGGCTAACCTTTTTCCCAAAAGTTACCTAGGCTTCTGGAACACCTGGGCTTCCATAATAATTGGCCCTTTGAGACTGGATCACACCTTCGCCGAGTGGGTAAACGATGGTTTGATGAGTGTTTTCTTCCTTCAGGTCGGTTTAGAGCTCAAGAGGGAAATAAGGGTTGGTGATCTTTCCACTTTCGGGCAGGCCATATTACCGGTTGTAGCGGCTGCCGGCGGCATGCTGGTTCCCGCCCTTTTCTTTACTATCTGCGCTTACGGGAGTCCTTACTCACACGGCTGGGGAATCCCCATGGCTACCGATATAGCCTTTGCTCTTGGCGTAATGACTATGTTAGGGCGACGCGTCCCCACCAGCCTTAAAGTTTTTCTTACAGCTTTAGCGGTAGCCGATGACCTGGGAGCAGTTATCGTCATAGCCCTCTTCTACAGCGGTAACCTGAATGTAACCGCCATACTGGCCGCACTTATTGTGTTCTCAGTACTCATACTCTTCAACCGGCTGGGAGTACGTATTTTAACTATCTACTCCATAGGCGGCGTATTCTTGTGGATGTGCATCCTTAAATCTGGAATACATGCCTCTTTAGCGGGAGTTCTTCTGGCAATTAGCATCCCCACCTGGACCTCTATAGATAAAGACCGCTTAAGGCACGCCTTGGCTACCGCAGAGCACGCTCTAGGGCACCGCAAATATACAGAAGAAGGCGCTCTGGGCGATAAACACCTGCGTGGCTATATAGAGCTGGCCAACATCAGTTCCAACAAAGCTATGCCCCCGCTGGTCATAATGGAGCGCACTATAAGCACTTTTGTTTCCTTCATCATTATGCCCGTTTTTGCTCTGGCCAACAGTGGCGTCATTGTCCACCAATTAGATTTTGGTGCATTCATTGCGGATCCAGTCACCCATGGCATTGCCTGCGGTTTAATTCTGGGCAAACCTATAGGCATAGTGCTGGGCACCTTCATTACCATTAAGTTAGGCTTGGCCAAAGTTCCTCGCCTAGCTAGCTGGTCTCAATTGGCTGGCGTGGGCATATTGGGAGGCATAGGCTTTACTATGTCGCTCTTTGTATCCAATTTAGCCCTGGGCAACGGAGCCCATTTAGAAGTAGCTAAGCTGGCCATTCTCTGTTCTTCGGCTACTGCGGGAATTCTGGGCTTTATCTGGCTGTACTTGCATCCTCAAAGCAGCTCGGATGAGTCTAGCGCAAAAGATATAGCCCAAGAGAGTTGACCCAACCTCCGGCAGGAGGAAGCTTCTGCCCACTATCCAGCTTTTATGCGGGGTTGGATACTAGGGTAAGCGCGACCCCTGAATTAGATATAGGTGCGGACATGGGCCTTGAAGGCTCTTTCAGCCGATCTATTTAGGTTAATTCCACGCTCAACAGCTTGCTTATCCCCGGCTCTTCCATGGTTACACCGTAAAGCCGCTGGGCGAACTCCATAGTTTTGCGATTGTGCGTTATCACCAAAAACTGCGAGGCATGGGAAAACTCCAAGAGCTTTCGAGCGATCTTCTCCACGTTGGCGTCATCTAGGGGTGCGTCCAATTCGTCCAAAATGACCACCGGACTGGGCTTGTGGGTTAAAAGAGAAAACAGGAAAGCGATAGCAGCCAAGGCCCGCTCACCGGTGGAGAAGAGGTTGAGATTCTGAAGCTTTTTGCCGGGCGGACAGGCGCTTATGTCCACCCCCGATTCCAACCAGTCCTCCGGATTGCACAATTCCAACTTAGCCCAACCGCCGCCGAATATGTCTTTAAACATTTTGGAAAAGGTATCGTTTACTTCAGCAAAAACCTTTTTGAAACGGGTAACTAAGGCTGCATCCATCTCCTCAATAATCTTTTTAAATTCTCCCGCAGCTTGCTCGATATCACCAATCTGTTTATTTAACTCGTTCAAACGAGCCTGCAGACGCTCATACTCCTGACGTGCTCCAAGGTTGACACTGCCGAAATTGTTCAAATAATTGCGCAGTCGGTAAAGCTCGCGTTCCAGGCTCTCTTGGTCGCCCGCCTCCTCGAAGGCCTGGCTCTGCTCTTCCTTAATCCCGCTGTAGGCCTGCCACTTTTCCGCACTAGCCCTAAAACGACCTCGACATATTTCACATACACCCCGCGCCTGACTCAACCTCTCCCCCAACGTCCTAGCCTCCTGTTGAGCCTTAAATTGCTCGCGGCGCAAACTAATAAGCCTCTGATTTTCTGCTTCCAAAAAGGCAATCGCTTCTTGCAGCTCCCGGCTATTTTTCTGTAAGATCTCCTGTTTAGAAGCGATGCTCTGGTCCAAGCTGTTTCCCTGGCCCAAGGTAGCCTCCTGACTCTC
Source organism: uncultured bacterium (assembly GCA_900313515.1). GTDB lineage: Bacteria > Vulcanimicrobiota > Xenobia > Xenobiales > Xenobiaceae > Bruticola. Next base: position 11,038 of record OMRK01000187.1, read on the forward strand.
CTGCAAACGCTTCATCTCTACCCGAGAAGCGTTTAGATCCTGATTTAACTCCTCCACCTGTTCTTGCAGATTCCGCAGATCGCGCTCTTGGGCTGCCGCCTCCCCCTGCCTAGCTTCCACTTGCAGACGAGCCTTTTCTAGCTTTAATTTTAGCTCACTACGCTTGTCCACCAATTTAGTTTCTTCATTTAAGGCCCGAGATATCTCATCATTGAGCGTAATCCACTCTTGAGCTAAATCTTCCAAACGTCGTTGCCCAACCTCTGTCAACTCAGTAGAGCGCTGTAAATGTTCTTCAAGTTCGTTAATTTCAGTGCGCAGTCTGCTGGCTAAATCCCTAACACGCGTTTGCTCGCGCTCAAAGCGTCTGTTCTCCAGTTCTAAATCATCAAGCTCCTGTTTGACAGCTCGCTCTTGCTCATTGAGCCTGACGACCTCCAACTCACCCTGATTAAGACTAATATTGAGCTCTTCCTCACGCTTTACACATGAATTTAGGACCTCATCCAATTCTTGCAGGCTCTGTCGAGCCTCCTCCAACTGGCGAGTTCTCACCAAAAGCCCTCCCCGCTCGTTGCGCAGAGTTCCACCGGTCAAAGCCCCCACTCCGGAGAGGAATTCACCCTGCAAAGTTACCAAATGTGGACGCCGACTGCTGAAGCGATCGTAAAGACTTAAAGCGGCTTCCAAACTCTCCACCACCAAAGTTTGCCCCAAAATTTGCTGCAGTACCGGGCGTAACTTTGGTTCGAAACCAATAAGTTCTAGAGCGTAGCCCACCACCCCCTTGCGGGTGGGTAAAGATGGCGGCTCACCCTCACGGCGGTTCAAATCCAAAGGCCAAAAGGTTACTCGCCCGGCTCTTTCACGCTTTAGACGCTCAATAAGCCTAGAGGCTACCTGCCTGTCTTCCACCACAACATCGTTTAGGCGCCCGCCCAAGGCCACTTCCAGAGCTGTCTCCAAGCCAGCTCTAACCTTAATAAGACCACCTACAATGCCCACCGTGCCAGGTTCCCGCCAGTTGAGCACACTTTTAACTGCCGTCGGCATTCCCACTCGTTCTTCCAGCACAGCTTCCAGCTCCAGTACCCGTGAACTGAGCGGTCGACGTCGACGCTCCTGCTCAAGACGTTTAGCCTTACACCCTTTTAGAGCTTCACGTTCCCGCTTGAGAGCCTCCGCTTTCTCTTGACATCTTTCGCGGGCTTCTCGATACTTAAGCCGCAGGCGGGATAATTTCTCTAGAGAATCGCTATCTTCAGTCTTCTCACAGTGCAATCCGTCCAACTCTTCTTGAGCAGCCTTCAAACGTACAGAATCGCGAGTCCTTTCACTTTTAAGCACCTCCAACTCCACACGTTGCTCTCTCTGCCGACGTTCATTTTCCTGAAGTTCGGTACGCAGTGTCTGTCCCCGACCTGTCGATTCTAAAGGTATATGAGACAATTGCAGTTGGATCTGTCGGTAATCCTCCTGAGCCAACTCCACATGCTCTTGAGTCTCTTTCAGCCGCTTTTCCAAAGTTTGCTGATCAGCCAGCCTTTTGGCCAAACGTTCCTGCAAATTCTCGGCCCTGCCACCACAAGTAACCAGATCGCTCTCCAATTGCTGCAGACGACGACCTAAACCATCCTGAGAAGCCTTGGCAAAGGAAAGTTCGGCTTTCAAATCAGCCAACTGTTGCTGAAGAATGTCTCTTTTGGCTCGGCGCCCATCCTGGAGCACCTGCAGTTCATCCACCTGTGCATGCAACTCGTTCTGTTGCTGATCCGCCTTGTGGGAGCTTTCCTGCAACTGGGCTTCCTCGCGCTCTGCCTCCTGCAAACTGGACTGGTCTTGAACGTAAGCCTGCCAAGCCAGTTTGGCCTCGTTGAGACGCAAATCGTTTTGAGCCCTGCGGTAACGCTCATATCTGGCTAAAGCCTTGCTGCTCTCTAGGGCATTGGCCTCAACTTCGCTTTGCAAATCGTGCAGACGCAACAGGTTCTGCTGAGCCTGTTCCAACCGGCGCATGGCCTCTTTGCGGCGGAATCGGTAGCGGTTGGTGCCAGCCGTCTCCTCCAGCATAAGCCGGCGTTCCCCCGGATCGGAGGAAAGCACCATATCTACCTGGCGTGTCCCCAAGATGTAGAAGGAACCCGGGCCGATGCCGGTGCCCATCAAAAGTTCTTGGATATCACGAAGGCGGCATGGCACTTTATTAATCAGATACTGAGAATCCCCCTGGCGGTTTACTCTTCTGGTAATAGCCACCTCTGTGAAATCTATAGGCAACTCACGCTCTTGATTATCGAAAGTTACCGTAACCTGACATTCATTAGCTGGACGGTTCTGGGGGGTGCCAGCAAAGATCAGTTCATCCTGTTTGGCCGCTCGCAGAGTTTTAGCACTCTGTTCTCCCAAGACATAACGCACGGCATCGGTCAAATTGGACTTACCACTGCCATTAGGGCCAACGATAGCCGTAAAGCCGGGAGTAAAATCTATCTCGGTCTTATGGGCAAAAGTCTTAAAACCATTTAATTCTAAACGTTTGAGAAACAAAATAACCGCTTCACCGAACCGAATGATACGGAGGATGCCTATCCCTTGATTCCTATGCTCGACCACACGCAGTTGTGAAGCAACTTCTCTCAACCTGCCATGCTCTCGCTATGCTCACAAGACCGAAAATCATGCAACCTGACCATACCCGGCTGCCTCTAATTCGTCCCCGTTCACGCAACCGAAAGCCACGCTATCCGACTCCGAATCAGCCGCCTATGCTCAGTTCCAACTTACGAGTGATTAAAACAAAACAGACAAGCTGCTGCCGATGCTTCGCCCCTACGAGCAGGTTAAACAACTAACAGATTTTCTTTTCCTTGTCAAGAGTTTTATAAAAATTGCCTACCTTATAAATCTTCACCGTCACCGAACGCATAACAACCTAGACCACATGAAAACAATTTTCAACGGAATAATCTTAATACCAATCTAATACGTAGAATTATTTTTTAACACTCATTTCATGCAACTTGTGTAACAATACATACAAAGGAGGATGAAGTGGGATTTACAGTGATGAGCAAAAAAAGACAGCTATCGTCTTCGCAGATTATCACTCTCAGCTTTGCGGGCGCTATTTTGATCGGTAGTCTGCTCCTGGAGCTTCCCTGGGCTACGCAGGACGGCCATAGAGCAGCTTATGCAGATGCGCTGTTCACCTCCGCTTCAGCAGTTTGCGTCACCGGGTTGGTAGTGCAGGATACGGCAACTTATTGGAGTGACTTCGGCCAGGCGGTTATACTTCTTCTGATTCAGATAGGCGGCCTGGGCCTTGTGACGCTTACAGCCGCGTTTTTTACGATTTCCGGCAAGAAAATAGGATTACAGCAACGGAGCACTTTACAGGAGGCGGTTGCGGCCCCCACAGCTGGCGGCCTTGTTCAATTGGTGGGCTTCATTTTGAAAACGGCTATTATTGCTGAGACTCTTGGAGTGCTGGTAATGGCTCCCATTTTCTGCCAAGAATTAGGCTTCTTCAGGGGCCTTTGGTATGCAGTTTTTCACTCTGTCTCCGCATTCTGCAATGCCGGTTTTGATTTAATGGGCATTCATGGTCAATACTCATCTCTGACCTTTTACGCTTCAAATATCCCGATCAATGCAGCAATAATGTCATTAATCATCTTCGGTGGCGTTGGATTCCTGACCTGGGACGATATAAAAAATAATCGGCTGAAGATTCGAAGATACCGGATGCAGAGCAAGATAATACTGACCATGACGGCATTGCTCGTTTTAGTTCCAGCCCTTTATCTTTTCTTCTTTGAGTTTTCATCCTTACCAATGCAGGAACGATTAATGCAATCCCTGTTTCAGTCAGTCACCACAAGAACAGCAGGATTTAACACGGCTGATATGGGCTCGATAAGCGAAACTGGCCTGGCCGTAATGACCACCTTAATGATAATCGGCGGCTCGCCAGGTTCTACGGCGGGGGGCATAAAAACTACCGCCTTTGCCGTTTTGCTCTCCACAGCGGTGGCCGTCTTCCATAAAAGAGAAAATATCCACTTTTTCGGGCGTCGTGTACCGGAGGATACGGTGCGCCGAGCGGCAACTCTTCTCACTATGTATCTGATACTGTTTCTGTCAGGTGGCCTGATCATCAGCCGTGTGGAGGGGCTTCCACTTCTCAATTGTTTGTACGAAGCGGCATCGGCTGTAGGCACCGTGGGCTTAACCATGGGCCTGACTCCTAAACTCAGCCTGCTTTCCCGCACGATTTTGATCGGCCTGATGTATATCGGCAGAACTGGAGGGCTGACTCTGCTTTTCTCGGCTGTTACCGGAGATATAGATATGGCCGCCCGACTGCCCCAGGA
>OMRK01000122.1 GCA_900313515.1 uncultured bacterium
AGGAAGCGAGTTCTCGCCCTACAGGATTATGCCTTAAGTGTGAGCACTCGCAGTCTCAACGGTAAGGGTCGCTGGACCCAGCCGCAGGTCCCTAATTTGGCCGGAGGTGCACCGCTTTTTGTGGATAACAGTTGTCGCCTACATGTTCACGGTACTGGTGTAGAGGGGCGTGTTATTGAAAGCGTTATGGAAAATGGGGCCGATGGCGTGCCGGGTAATATTGAATACATCTTTAGCGGTACTACTGACAGTTACGGTAGCATGCAAGGCTCCTGTGTTATCAAAGGTGATAAGAAAGCCTTGAAGCTGCGTCTGGGAACTGAGGAACCACCGACAGCAGTTACCTGGACCGCTTCCCGGGATGGTGACCTTGTTAAAGGTGTGATAAAAGCAGGGGGCAAGGAAGGAATTCCTTGGCAGGTGGTTCTCTCTAAATAGTCTAGGTCTATTTACCAGCGAGGTTTGAGAAAAGTGTCTGTTATTTCTATAAGAGGGTTGACCCGTACTTACGTTATAGGCGGTGATGTTGAGGTTCAGGCCCTGCGCGGCGTTGATCTGGACGTACAGGAGGGTGAAATGGTAGCTATTATGGGGCCGTCTGGCTCTGGAAAGTCTACCATGATGAATATTTTAGGTTGTCTGGATAAGCCTACTTCCGGATCTTACCGGCTCAATGATAAAGAGGTCGGTGGGTTAAGCAACGATGAGCGGGCTTTAATTCGTAACAGAAATATAGGCTTTGTTTTTCAGGGCTTTAATCTGCTAGCTCGCACTTCGGCCATTGAAAATGTGGAAGTACCGTTGCTTTACACGGGGGTACATATTAAGGCCTCGGAACGCTACCAGCGCTCCAAGGAAGCGCTTGAGCGAGTAGGTTTGGGTGGTCGTTTAGATCACGTTCCTACCCAGCTTTCGGGCGGTGAGCAACAGCGCGTGGCCATTGCTAGAGCGTTGGTTACCAAGCCGGCTCTTATTTTGGCTGATGAACCTACCGGAAACTTGGATTCTAAGCGTTCCGACGAGGTTATGGCTCTTTTCCAAGAACTGAATCAGAAAGAGGGACTCACCATAGTTATGGTTACGCACGAGCCCGATGTGGCTGCCAAATGTCAGCGGGTGGTGCTTTTTAAGGATGGTAGCATCATAGGGGACGGTGCCCCTGACGAAGTGTTGAGCGGTTTGGCTTATGGTGTAATTCGCTGATACAAGAAAGAAAGTTTTATGGAAACGTATACCGCTCAAGATATTCAGGTTCTAACGGGGCTGGAGCCGGTGCGTAAGCGTCCTGCTCTCTATATAGGCAGTACCGATTCTGCCGGGCTTCACCATTTGGTCTGGGAAATTTTAGATAACTCTATAGACGAGGTAATGAACGGCTATGCTACCTTGGTTGAGGTGGAACTTTCTAAAGATGGTCGTTCGGTGCGAGTGAGCGATAACGGGCGCGGCATTCCTGTTGATCTGCATTCCGAATATAAAAAATCGGCCTTAGAGCTCATTATGACCACTTTACATGCCGGTGGTAAATTCGCTCACGCTAATTACACCTATTCCGGTGGCTTGCATGGGGTGGGCGCGTCGGTGGTCAATGCCCTTTCCGAGCGTTTGGAAGTGACAGTTAAGCGTGATGGTGGTGAATGGTTTCAGTCCTACAATTTAGGTGAGCCGACCGCACCGGTTCAGCAGATTGGTAGTAATGTGCGCGGTAGCGGTACTTCCATTTGGTTTAGGCCGGATGCCGACATCTTTGAAGAGACCGTTTTCGATCCTCAGCTTATTTTGGATACTTTGGAGGCTAAGGCTTGGCTGCACCGCGTTAAAATTGTTTTTAAGGATCGGGTTGGCGGAGTGATCCATCGCTTAGATCACGGTGATAGTGGTTTGGATGGATACTTAGCTCAGTTGGTTGGCGATGATCAGCGGACGGCGGGCTGGGAAGAACATATTTTTTCTTACGCACGTGATTGTGACCCCCGCATGGAAGCGGCCGTTTTGTGGAGCCACAATGGTGGTGAGCAGGTACGCAGTTTTGTAAACGGGATAAATACTCCTCAGGGTGGTACTCATGAGCTCGGTCTCAAGGCTGGCTTGGTTAAGGCTGTACGCAATTACATTGAGGTGCATGGCCTCCAATTTAAGGGACTTAAGCTGAATGCTGAAGATATTCGGGATGGTTTGAGGGCTGTAATTTCTGTTTACACAGCCGATCCGCAATTCAAGGGCCAGACCAAAGAACGCCTGAACAATACCGAGATGAATGCTCAGGTAGCCAATGCTTTAGCTCCGGCCTTTGAGCGTTATTTGAATGAAAATCCCAGTGCAGCTGGCGGTTTGGTGGAACGCATAACCTCGAGCGCCAGAGAGCGGATGGCGGCAGCCCAGGCGGTAGAATCGGTTTCCCGCAAATCGGTCACTCGTAAGTTGAATCTTCCTGGCAAGTTGGCTGACTGTTCTTCTAGCCGTCCCAACGACAGTGAGCTTTTTATCGTTGAAGGTGACTCGGCCGGTGGTTCGGCTAAACAAGCGCGTGATCGTCGCCATCAGGCCATTCTGCCCTTGCGTGGCAAGATTTTAAATATTGAGCATGCTGGAGCGGGTAAAATCGGCCAGAACAAGGAGATTGCTAACCTTATAAGTGCTATAGGTTGCGGTATTGGTAGCCAATTCTCTGCGGAAAAGCTGCGTTACGGTCGTATTATTGTACTTACCGATGCTGATTCCGACGGTCATCACATTGCCTGTCTTTTGGTAACCTTTTTCTATAGATTTATGCCAGAACTTTTGCGCCAAGGCCGAGTCTATCTGGGTAGACCGCCCCTTTACCGCATTCAGAGAGGTAAGAATATAAGCTGGGCATGGACCGAAGAAGAACGAGAAAATTGCAGCAAAAATAGCCGGGGCAAGGGAACTGTAAACATTACACGCTTCAAGGGGTTAGGTGAAATGAGTCCCGAACAGCTCAAGGTAACCACTTTGGATCCAGACACTCGCACTATTTTTAGAGTTAAGATAGATGATGAGGAATTGGCGAGTGAGACTATTGTTCAGTGTTTTGGTCGTGAGGTGGCTCCGCGCTACAATTTGATAATGGAGCATGCTGGCGAGGCCGAGGAAGTGGATGTTTGAGACGTTAGGCCAACGGACAACCAAGATAAGATAATATTGCGCGGATTCTCCTTGCAGTGTTATAGGAGTGTGCTAGAATGAGGCTGCTGGGGTCGTGAATTCTTTGGTTTAGGAGGGAACGTATCTTCTGTGTACAAAAAAGAAAAAAAGAGCCAAGGAATAGTTCTTGTTACCACTATGTTGGTGATAAGTTTGGTGGTGATGCTTCTATCCACTATATTGTATGCCAATTTCGGCAGTTTGCGGCTGAGCAGTAATTTCTATGATAGGGAGCAGGCTTTAATGGCTGCTCAATCTGGAGTGCAGTACGCTATCAGTCGTTTGGAACAAGATAAGGATTGGTGCGCCAAAGATCAGGAAAACTTCAGGGCTAATGGCATAGAGGTTCTGGAGCGGAAGGGCAATGTCATTGGTTTAATTACCGGACCTAGCGGTCAGAAAAGTGCCTTTAGAATTAAGTTTAATTACGAAGATAGTCGAACCAATGAAATGGTTGAGGAAGAGCTGACGAAAAATCTCTATAGAGATCGCATTAAGTCTCCATTCGTTTCTGTTAACAATGTGAGCAATCCCGATCCCACTGTGGCCTACTTAGCCAATGACAATGGACAGGCGGTAGCCGAAGATATGAAATTGAGGGGGAACGAAGGCGGAGGACGGGTGGGACACACTGTGCCGGCCCATACCTGCGATTTAGTGGTGGAAGGGTTTGCCGGTAACGTTATTCGCGGTAATAGTTTGAGCGAATGCAAGGATAAAATTCCGTTAGCTACCCGTCGGGTTGTTGAAGTTTATTTGTCTGCAAGTGAATCCTCCGACAGTGTGGATTCCGTCATCGCTGCTGCCGGTGGTTTGGAAGTTTTCACTAATTCTTTTAAGACTACCGATGCCAAGGGTGGCTTTCACTCAAATGTGCGTTCTCTGGGTGATGTAACCCTGAATTCTAAGAGCATTGCCAACGGCGGAACCGTTTTTTACAACGGTAATCTTACCGTAAATGGTGGCGGCAATGGCGGATTGGCCTGTGAATCCTCCAAAGACGGCAGCCGTTTCCCCAGAATAAGTTGGGATAAGATCCCCAAAGCTAATTCTACCAATGGCAACAAGCTACCGAGTGGAACCTACGTGTTCGAAGAGGTAAACGGCAGGGTCGTTTTAAAACATTATGTTGGCTATTATCCAGATTATAAGAGCTTTATAGCGGCCAAGAACGGGGAGGCTGGCACCGTACCTCTGAGGGAGTCGGCCGAAGATTACAGCGCTGCCCTCACGGTTACCGCCAATGAATACGATATTGTTTTGAGGGGCAACACTTATGTGAGTGGTGATGTTTCTATTCTTTCGGCTGTAAACAAGTACGGCACGCGTCCGACGATCCATTTCGCCCGCAAGGGTAAGGAGGGCGTAATTTTTAGCAGTTCCGGCAACATCGCCATCACCGGGGCCTTGATAGGTAATGGTTCCATAACCTCTGAGAAGAATATATCTGTGCAGGGTCCGAGCCTTTTTGAATCGGATCCCAACGTTGGAGTTTCTATTTACGCCAAGCAAGATATTAACTTTAATCCGATTTTAAACACAACTAAAAGGATTGAAAATGTGCTTAGCAGTCCCACTTCCAATGCTTTAAGCGTTAGGCGTGTTGCGGGAACCCTGCCGTACGATAAGATCATCGAAGAGGTTGGTGCGCGTGTTGGAGGAATCGCTGGCGGTAGTGGAACTGGTAGTAGCGTTTTTGAGTCGGACTTTGAGAGGTATTACAATAGTGGCGAATTGAAGCGCATTCGCGACAATACCACTGTGAATGTTGGTAGTGGCAGCACGTATTGTGATTTCTGCGATAATTGTTGCAGTGGGTACTGTGCAAGTAGATCGAGATTCACGGGGTATACTGAGCAGTTTTTGTATGAAGCTTACGTTGCTGGACGCAGTGGAGCCCAATTCTCTGCCAATAATTACCAATGTGGGTATGGTGATTGCCATAATAGATATGGAGACCAGGTTGATTGGGGAGGTGCTATCAAGCATGAAAATAGTTGTGAGCTCAAGAAAGCTTTAGATAAAGCTTACAAGGAGGGGGTTAAAGCCAAGGACAGCGCTCCTCTTGAGTTGAAAAAAGATCAGGATAGCACTATTCCAGCCATTGAAACCGGTACAGGAACCAACAGCGGTGCTAACTTTGATACCAATGTTGCTAAGGTAAAAAAGGCCGTTGAGGCTTTGGAGGACGACGAAACCGAATGGAACGAAAGCTGGGCTGAGGGCAAAAAGGAACAGCTTGAGCTTTTAACGAGCGAGTATGTGGGCGGAGATGAGGAAACTGGCGGTATTAACTATGCCGATCAGGATATCACAGGCATCGTCTACGCATGGGGAAATATTAATTTCAACCTTGGCACAGCCAGCCGTTTGCATGTAACTGGAGCTTTGGCTGCCTACGGTGGCAATCCGCGCGCTAAGGCTGAACCAAAAACAAACACCGGTAAGGTTACGATCAATGCTAGCTTGGCCGATTTAGATTTCGATCCTACGGGATTGAGGAAGCTGGTCAGTAACTCTTCGGGTAGTTACAAAGTGACCATGTATGCCCAATATTAAGTTATGTTCAGGCAGTCCACAAGGTAGGCTTTTGGGGCTTTAGCCACGTGGGCTATGTGGACTGGTGGTAGGCTTAGGGAAAATCTGGCCGGATACGGTGCAGAGATCCCCGGTGGTCTGCCAGTATTTTTTATAAAAGTGTTAGGAGTACGTTGTGAGTAAGGTTTTAGTTGCTTATTTTTCTGCTAGTGGTGTTACGGCTGGCTTAGCGCAAAGATTGGCTAAGGCTGTGGGAGCCGATTTGTACGAAATCAAGCCAGAGATCCCCTACACTGAGGCCGATTTGAATTGGATGAACGACAAAAGCCGCAGTTCTATTGAGATGAAGGATAAGAAGTATCGCCCAGCAGTGTCCGGTCGAGTGGAAAACATAGCTCAATATGAGGTTATCTACGTCGGTTTTCCCATCTGGTGGTACGTTGCCCCAACCATTATAAATACTTTTTTAGAGACCTACGATCTTACCGGTAAGGTAATTGTACCCTTTGCTACATCTGGGGGTAGCCGCATGGGTAACACCAATAAGGAACTGGCTCCCTCGTGCCCTGGAGCTACCTTAAAGGAGGGCCAGCGCTTTAAGGCTGATGCTAGTGAAGAGGAACTCAAGGCCTGGGCTGAAAAGGTCTAACTCTTATTTAGGTTGTTGCTTGCCGTGCGTACGCCTTGGTAAAGCCTGGGCTGGAAGAATAATCTGAGTTGCGATGTACGCTCGGGCTAAGCCTGAGCCGAAAATATCAAAATTCATTGGGATCCGGAGTAGGATAGCTCGAGCTGTCCTGCTCCGGTTGGCGTTCTTACTCAAATTTTTGCGAACGGGAAAGTAGGTTGAATATGGCCTGCTTGAGGTCGTGCTTTTCGGAAAGAACTTGGCAGGTCTCTTCGATTATGGGCGTTTCCACACCTAAACTTTGGGCTAATTGTAGGCAACTTTGGGCTGTGTGAACGCCTTCGGCCACTTGTTCCATCTTGCGCATTATGTCTCCCAGCTTTTTGCCTCGGCCCAAAAGCAAGCCCACTTGCCGGTTTCGACTCAGATCGCCAGTAGCAGTGAGCAGAAGGTCACCTAAACCGCTCAGTCCGGAAACAGTAGAAGAACGTCCTCCCAAAGCCATAACTACCCTCCGAATCTCTATCAAGGCTCGGGTTAAGAGAGCCGCCCGGGCATTGGCTCCCATACCTGCCCCATCGAGCATGCCAGCGGCTAGAGCTATAACATTTTTTAGCACTCCGCCCAGTTCCACACCAACTAGATCGGTGGAAGCGTAAGCTCGAAAATACTTGTAATGGTACAGGCTGGCGGTCGTAGAAGACACCTTAGGAACAGGTGAGGCCAAAGTAACCGCAGTAGGCAACCCTTTTACTACCTCTACTGCAAACGAGGGGCCGGAAAGAACAACTATGCGCTCTAAGCGGCCCACAACCTCTGAAAGTACTTCGGACATGCGCAGGAGGCTGCCTTTTTCTAGGCCTTTGGCTGTACTGATGAGTATGGCTGTTGGGGAAATGTAAGTATTGGCCTGTTGAGCCACGTGGCGCATGGCTTCAGAGGGTACGGCAAAGACTACATATTCGGCACCAGTCAAAGCTTCTTCCAGACTGTCGGTCACTGATAGAGCACCTGGATCGCAAAGTTTTAAATCACCAAAGTATCTGTAGTTAAAACCCTCTCTCAGAGAATCTAAATCGGTACTGTTGCGCCCCCATATAGTAACTTTATGGCCTGCCTTGCATAGATGCACCGCCTGAGCCGAGCCCCAGCTTCCGGAACCTATAACGGCAATTTTATTGCTCATCGTTGTCTACCTATAATTATTGAAAATATTTACCAAATATTGTAAGAGAAAACAATATCAAATTATTGCGCAATTATTGTTTTACTTTTATAGTAACCTTGCGCACTCCCCACTGATAACAGGCAGCACTGGTTGGTAGCCAAATATCAATTTTGTTTCCATAGATTCCTCCGCCAGTATCCATGGCTTCACCCCAGCCATAGCCAGGTACATAAATTTTAGAACCCAGAGGAATTACGCTAGGATCCACGGCTATACAGCCCATTCCCGTATATTTACCGCTGGCAGTACGTCCATTCAAACAGTAGGCGTAAGCAGTAACAGTTAAGCTTCGCTCATTAGCAGCAGCTACTGCTTTGCTTTTTTCTGCAGTCTTTTTCTCGCGGGGAAATACCACAATTTCCTTAGGTTTAGGACTGGGGCAAGTCTTCTCTGCATTATTGTCACAATTATTGCTGCGCTCGAGAGATGAGTCTGGAACGTCAGAAATTTCTGTTTGATTATGAATATTTATCGACTGAAGATTGGCATTTTTTACCTCTTCATCACTATTTTTGCGTGGAACTTCCGCAGTTTCCGCATATGCTGCCCCCTCCGGTGCTTCATTGCTGCCGGTCAGTTGAGGCATCGATATCCGTACCACAGAAGGCGCTGGTGGTGTGCTTAACTCTTGACTGGACACGCTCTCGCTTGCTACTAGAGCTAAAACCAGTGCTGTACACATCACCGACGCATAAGCACAAAGCCTACGCATTACGGCCTCCTAAAACTACCAAATACGCCCTGCCCAAACGGAGCAGGGCCAAAGCTTGAACTGAAAAACTCGTCCAGAGGGCTCAAAAAATCCACTCAATAAATCACAGAGCCATAGACAAGAACGCTCAAACGGCTAAAAAATCAGATGATACCGGATGAACTTCTTAAGTTGCTTTTCAGTTCCTGCCTGCCTATAAGCTTATTATGCATAATTCGCAAGTAATAATTGGCAGAAAAGCCCTCTTATTTTAGTATCGTGTTTTGATATTGCTGAACATTTTGCACAAATTTATTTTATGCTTCTTGAAATATCGAAAATTTGGGGATTAATTGTACACTTCCTACAAAATTTGCGTGAATAATTGTTTACCTCTCATTATTTTAAAACAAAGAGAGCTACCTCTCCCGTCCAAATAGGTCGGAAGAACAGCCCTCCTATGAGTGACAACACCTTTAATGCGGGGAGCCTGGGGAAATCAAGCTATTCCGCAGGTGTTTTACTGCCTTCTGGACATTGCATCGGGCATTTCTGTTAAGGTTACGTCTACCTTATGTTCCCGACCTTGACGCCAAAACTTTATGGAAACTTTGGTGCCCACTTTTAAGGAACGCACGTAGTCCTGCAGCTCCTGGGGATTCTTAGTGGGAGTTCCGTTGATATCCATAATGATGTCATAGCCTTTTATGCCAGCCTTATGAGCTGGACCGTTCTTAACAACGCGTCCAACTATTACACCGTTAATCTTCTTGCTTACATTTAAGAAATTGCGGGCGTCATCTGTCAAGACTCCCATCTCTATGCCTAAGTAAGGACGCGACACCCGGCCATTGGTCACGAGCTCTTGCATTACGCTGTGGGCCGTTTCGGCGGGAATAGCAAAGCCTATTCCTTGAGCGGAACGGATAATAGCAGTGTTGATGCCTACGACTTCGCCGTTCATGTTAAGAAGTGGGCCGCCAGAGTTGCCGGGGTTGATAGCTGCATCGGTCTGCAGCAGGTTGCGTAATACTACGTTGATATCACTTAAATTACGGTTGCGAGCGGAAAGGATGCCCACAGTGGCCGTTTGGCCTACTCCCAGAGGGTTGCCCAAGGCTATAACCCAGTCACCTATGCGCATATTTTCTGAATTGGTCAGGGTGACGGTAGGAAACTTGATCCCATCTGGATTATCTATGCGCAACACAGCCAAATCGGAGATAGGATCCGTACCTACGATGGTGGCATCATGCTTTGTATTGTCAGCCAATGTGACATGTATAGAGTGGGTGCCTCTGACCACGTGGTTGTTGGTCAGTACCAGTCCATCGGCACTGACTATCATGCCCGTACCCATACCCTGGGGCACTTCTTGTTCCTGATAATCGAAGGGATCGATAAAGCCGAAACCGTCCTGGTGGTACCTTTTGGCAGTTACGGTGGTATCGATGTTGACGACGGCTGGAGCCACCTTGCTGACAGCATCTGCCACGGCACTGCTACCCTGAGGCAGAAGACCGCTTGATTTTGCATTATAGTTGATTTTAGCTTCTCCGACGATTGAGGTCGAGTCAGCTGTTCTTGAACTTTCTTCCTGGCTCTTTTCTACCTTAGGAGTGGGAGACTCGTGAGAAACTTCAGGTGTCACGTTTATGCCGTTGGTGTAGAAAAGGATAAAAACCAGAAAGGCTCCTACCAACACGCCAGCCAGGCCGCAGATTAAGGACAGAACAGAGTTTCCTCGTTCATTTTTGTAAATACGCATATATTTAAAACCTCTCATTTTCGCCTGTTGGACAGATTGGAAACATTTGTCCAACATTTTTTAGAGAGATCAGCCGTTTACGAAAACGTTGGGCTAATCTACCGGTTTTGTTGCATCGGTTGCAGTGGTATCTTCCGTTTGATTTGCATCGGGCGAATAGACTATGGGGGCAGAGTTCCACAAGCCCTCCAGGTTGTAAAAACGGCGATCACCAGTTATAAACAGGTGAACTACCACCGAGTTATAATCCATAAGCGTCCATATATTGCCATTCTTGCCCTGGATGGATTTCGGCTCTATTCCATCTTGAGATAATTCGTGATCAATAGTCGTGCACATATCGCGGAGCTGATTGCTAGTTTGACCATCAGAAATTACGAAATAATCGCACAATATCGAATCATTAGACATATCCAGAACAATGGTGTCCTGACCTAGTTTTTTATAACAAATATCGGCAATTTTTTTAGCTAAAACTAAAGAATCCATGAAATAAACCTCTCACTTTAGATTGACTGAATATGATAGAAAAAACGCTTTGTTCTGTCAACTTTACAAAGCATGGTCGGGGTACAGAAAACGCGCAGTAGCGGTATATTTGGACACCAAACACAAAGGCATGATCGGCCAACTTAGGCGCCCCAATCGACAGGGTGGACTACATCATGCACAGTTGAGGAGAGATTGATGTCAGCTTAGCAATAGCAGAAAGCCTAGCAACAAGGCCAATACTGCCACAACAACCAAACTGCCTGGGGTATGGGCTTGAGGCAGTTCTTCTACATTTGAGTTTTTTTCAAAACCTGTAGTTGTGTCTGTTATCATAGTTAAAAGCTAACCCTGTTGCTATACTAGCTCCCTAATCTCCTCTCCTTTTTTAACCACGCAAACTCCGTTAAGTTCCTAATCCGTGTCATCTAAAAGTCTAAAAGAGTGAAGACTAGGTATTAACCGCTAATGAAAGGATTTTTCCCACCGACCAGCACGATCTCGGCCAAGGCTTCACGAACCATGACTGTCAACTCCTCATCGGTATTGGGAATGAGTACCTGAATAACTCCCTGCTTCGAGTCATAATCAACACTGTTGAGCAGTGAAGCGGCCAAAACAATGATCGAAACATTGTTGCCGTTCGGCAGAGCTCGCAGTTTGCTCACCGCCTGCTGATTGCCGCCGCTTATGTTGTTAAACTCCACAATAATCACATCTATTTTGGCCAGTTGAGCTATCTCCAGCATTTCCTCAATGGTGGAAGCATGCAAAATGTTGAAGCCCTCCCGCGATAATATTGAACGCAGGAAAGGATAGGAGTCTTCGTTCCCGGTTGTAGCCACCAAAGTTGTTCTACCAGCACCTAAGCGACTGAATTGGTCAACGTAGGCTATTTGAGAGTTGGACAAGGAACTGGTACTACCGAAGTATGGAGTACTACCGTTGCGCAACATGGAGGCGTCTAAGCTCGGCGACATCACAAAACCTTGGGTGGGGGATTTGGGCATGGGCGGAGCCGACTGCGCAGTAGATGGAATTACCGGCGGCTTAATCACGACTACATCTGCTACATGGCCCTTCGAGGTGGCGGGAACAGGTGAACGAGGTGAATTCGGCTTAGACATGGAGGCCGCACCTGTCTGGGAAACAGCTTCGTGATTGGGAGCAGTCGTTTGATTGGAGATAGGAACGGCTGGAACTGGCTTAGACTCAGGGGAAGTAGCCGCGGAGGTTTCTGCTTGATTGGGATCGGCGGCCTGATTGGAAGCAGGAGCGACTGAAACTGACTTGGACGCAGACGTGGCTGGCTGGGCCGTTGCTGGAACAGCTGGTGTTGGTTGTGCTTGCTCCGGTGTACGATCCAGCGGCCTGGCATCTGCCTTAGCAGGATTTATGGGGGGCACTGGCACTTGCACTACAGTAGAACGGCTGGGTTTAGCGGAAGACGTGGAGGCACGGTGGATGTTCTTGCTATCTTGGCGCTCGCCATTGGCAAGATGTTCCGAGCCTTTAGATTGAGGCGTTTTGGTGGGGCGGGACTGGGAATTTTGGGAGGACGATAAAGAGGGCGGAGGCATCGTCTTAAATGGAGACATGGCCACCACAGTGTCAGATTCTGGTAAAAATCGATTCTTGTAATAGCGGGGAACGTAATTGGAAGGGAACTGCACGTGTTCAGAGGCACTGCCGTCCCGAATCTCGCTAACACTACCTAAATTACCTATGGTAGGACAAGCATCGGCACTGGTCGATTCCGATTCGTCAAAACGGTTTTGCAGAACTTCTTCGGCGGCTCTGATGGTCCGCAGGTGGCGAACCAATTCGTTCAAGCTCATGGCCAGTTGGCCTATTTCGTCGATATCTTCAACGGGAGCTTGGCTGGAAGGATCACCGGCGAGTACACCGTCCACAAAAGCACGCAGAGCATGGATCCGCTCACGCTTGCTGAGCATCTCCGCTTGAGAGGAAGCCAAAAAGTTTTGAATATGTTCAGAAAAATTATTCAGGCGTGAAGCCACCAAGCCCAATTCATCGGAACGGCGGTCGTCAGCTCTGGTCTCCAATTTACCTTGAGCCATATTGTCGGCCACAGCAGCCAGATCTAAGAGCGGATTTCCGTACCAATAGCTTATCAGAACTACAAAAAGGAGCGAGCAGCCAATCAGCACAAAAATAATACCGAAAAGCTGGCGGGTTAATCCAGCGCTGGCCTGATCTATCTCGTCTGTGGAAAGATAAACGATAACCAGCCCCAGGGTGTTGTTGGCAGAACGGATGGGAACTATGGCGGCTAAGCAGTCTACACCGTTAAGTTGCAAGGTTTCGGTTAAGGGAACGGGAGTGCCCAACGCTTTGCGGATGATATCGTCATTCTTTACGGAACCGATGTCGGAGGCAACGGAACTAGCCTTGACTTTGGCAGAATTATTAACCACTTCAATGGCTGTGACACTGGGTTGATCGGCCATGTGTATGACATTCTTCTGAAATTTGGCAGCCAAAATGGCATCACCTGGGTTGGACAGGCTACTCGTTCCCAGTATGGCCAAGGATTCACCCAGAGATTCTGCCCGGGTAGTGAGTGACTTAGTCAAAGCCAGCCTCTCTCCACCTCTTATTACCACAAAGCAAAAGAGCGCGAAGAAGACCACCACCGGCAGAAGAACGCAGAGTGTCTTAATTCTTAGGGAGATAAATTTCTTATTGTGCATAGTATCCAGGGTGCTTCTTCGATCCGTATGGGCAAAAAGCCTACCTCTGCAGGCGGCTATAGCCAAATGGTGGTCGTTAATAATCGTTGCGCCGACTGGTTGTCGATTGACCAGGGAAATTTAATATCTTATATATCGGTTTCTTGCGATGGGTGTTGTAGCTGTGAATGTAAATCTTAAAGGATTTGGCTTTTAACTTAAAAATCGAACTCATATCGAGATATGCATATTAATTGCACTAAAGCTTTAGAGGTTAAAAAATGAGTATGGAAGGTAACAAAAATCTAGAATTTTCCGAAGTTTTATCGATTATCGCCGGATATTCACAGTGGGATGAATCTGCTAAAATCATAAAAGAGCTGGAACCGCTAAGTGATATTGAAGATGTCTGGGCTAGGCAAGCTGAAATAGAGGAGGCCTTGCGGCTTCAGGACGATAAAAATTATCACCTTTATACCGACAATTTGACTGGAGTAAGGAACTTTATAAAGGCTGCTCAGAGGCACAAGGTTTTACAGCCGACAGAGCTAAAAATTATTTACAATTTAGCCCTGCTGTCGCGGCAGGTGGGGATGTATCTTCGAGAAAACAGTGGGGATTATCCAAGGCTGGCCGATAAAGCTCTGCGTTTGGGACAATTTAGAGAACTAGAAAAACAGATAAGCAGAGCTATTACTGAGGATGGCGAGCTCTCGCCCCAGGCTAGCCCAAATTTAGCCCGTATTCGTCAAGAACTGGCTGCCGCCAGGGCCTCGGTGGAGGAACGCTTACATGGATTTTTGCGCAATTCCGATTATTCGCGGATGATCCAGGATCCGGTTATCTCCACCCGTTACGGTCGGGAGGTCATTCCCATAAAGGCGGAGTACCGTGGCCATTTCCCAGGCATTATTATCGATCAATCGGCCAGCGGTGCCACCCTTTTCATGGAACCTTTGGCTGTGGTGGAGCTGTCCAATTTGAGCCGAGCCAAGGCCTTGGCAGAAATGGCTGAGATACAGCGTATTTTGCAGAAATTGACCGACTTGGCCGCCGAGCAGGCTCAGAGCCTTCTAGACAGTTTAGATGAGCTGGCTTGGCTGGGGGCTCTGCAAGCAGTGGCCAAATATTCCGCACATATCCAGGCCTTTTTGCCAGAAGTTAGTGAAGATGCTGCGTTATGCATTATGGCTGCTCGCCATCCTCTGCTTATAGAAAAGTTGGGCGATAAAGTGGTTCCCATGACCTTTGATCTGCATGGCAACGTAAAAACCTTGGTTATTACCGGTCCCAACACGGGTGGAAAGACTGTGGCCCTAAAGACTGTGGGTCTTATGGCTTTAATGGCCATGTCCGGTCTGCCTATTCCAGCAGAGAGTGGAAGTACTTTGCCATTCTATTCCCAAATTTGGGCCGATATCGGTGATGAACAGAATATTATGCAGAATCTATCCACCTTCTCCGCCCATATCAATCAGGTTTTACGTATGTTGCCCCATGCTAGCCAGCAGGCCTTAATGTTGCTCGATGAGTTGGGGGCCGGTACCGATCCTGCCGAAGGTGGTGCCCTGGCTGAGGCGCTTTTGGAGTATCTGTACTTTCAAGGGGCAACTACAGTTGTCACTACCCATCTTTCGGAATTGAAAAATTTCGCTTCTCAGCACGATGGCATGAGCAATGCTGCTGTTGAGTTTGACAGCAATACCTTGGCTCCAACCTACAGGATAATCATGGGAGTGCCTGGTCGCTCGAATGCCCTAAAAATCGCCAGTCGCCTGGGACTTCCTGCCGAAATTGAGAGACGAGCTTTGGAGCTTCTGGGAGGTAGCAGTGCGCAGGTTGAGGGATTGCTGGGCGAGCTAGATAAAGAACGTGAAATTAATGAACGTTTGGCTAAAAAGCTGCGCGATCAGCTTTCACAGGTGGGGCGCCTGCGGGCAGCTTACGAGCAGAAGTTGGCCCAGGCTCAGCAGGAGTGTAGCGATATGATGGAGCGTGCTACCCGCGAAACCAACGAGCTGGTGGCTTCTTCGCGCCAGCGTATTCACGGCTTAGTGGGTAGCGTTCGGCGTCGTCTGGCCCAGTTGGGAAGCGTACGCCGTCAGTCCATTGTAGAATTGCGCCAGGCGGCTGGTGAGCTTAGCCAGGCTTTAGTCGATTTTGAAGCGCTGGAGGAGCTGGTTGCCTTAAGTCCCGTCGCTTCTGCGGCCTTAGCCAGGGCTTTAAATGAGGCGGTGGCCTTCCGTAAGGCTCGCGAGGGCAAAGTTTGTGCGCCGGTGGGACTCAGTGAACCGATTGTCTGCGGTAGAACGGGACGCTCGACTGCTCATGTTGACGCAATGATAGCAGAGCCGGGTCCACTTGGGGATACAGAGGACGATTTGGCTTTGGGTGTAGCAGAAGAAGATATTGGTAGTTACACGGACTTAGATTTTGAAGCCGAATCGTCGGTTAGCGAGACACGCTTGGATAAATTGGATCAGTATGTTCGCGAGCAGGCCAAGGGGGTCGAGGGTGAGTTGGATAGCGTTTCGGCTCAAAGCGCCAAGATGAAGAAGAGTTATTCTCAACCATCTGGGCAGTCAAAATTGCGCAAGCGCTTGCAGGATACGGCATCTGTTGCTTTAGAGGTCAGTTTGGAGGCTGATCCGAGTGCTACCGCCGAACAAAGTCAAGCCATCGGAGCGAAGTTGGCCCGGGAACTTGATTTGGAAGGTTTTGAGGCAGAAGATGATGAGCCGGATGAAGCAGAGCCTGAGCAAAACTTTCCACTTGAAGTTGGAGCTCATGTGTTTGTGCCTCGCTATGGTCAGGATGGTACAGTGTTATCTCTTTCAGATAAGAAGGCCGAGGTGCAGGTTGGAGTGATTCGCATTAAGGTCAAACGTGAAGATCTCCAAGTTTTGGCTCCCCAGAAAAAGAGTGAGGTCGGTCACTTGCCCAGTGGTGGAAGCATGACTATGCTTTCCAGCCGTATCGATCTGCACGGAAAGAATGTGGATGAGGCCTTGTGGGAGCTTGGCGCTAAGATAGATGAGGCTTTTATGAGTGGTGTCCACCAGCTGGAGATCATTCATGGTCGAGGAACGGGAACTTTGCGCAAGGCGGTGATCGAATATGTTAAAGATCATCCTTCTATAGCTTCTTATCGCATGGGCAAGGCTTATGAGGGCGGAATTGGTGCAACTATCGTAGAATTGAATAATTAGCGGAGTGATGGAGGGGCAGTGCGGCTCTTTGCTACTGAGAATAGTTTATAAGGCCTTTATTCGTTGGTCTAGTTATGTTTTAAATAAATTGGAGGTTATCTGCATGAAAAAAAGTTCTGGTAATCTTACGTTCAAGAGCGCTTTTACTACAATAGGATTAGGGGTTACCGTTCTGCTTTTGGCCGGTTGCTACGGGCCTCCTACCAATAGTCGAGAATTTGAGGCAACTATGGAACCATCCGCCTCAGTGGAGGAGTCTGCGCACAGACATGAGGATTCAGAGGACACCGAACGCGCCGAAAACGGAGCAAAGTCTGAGAAGGCCAAGCCAGCGGGACAATCTGTAAATAAGTGAACTTGTTCAGAACGACCGATTTATATCCCCACGGTTAAAGCGGGGAATATGCGGAAGTTTTAATGAGCTGGACTCTTATTGGAGTTTGTTAAATTTTATTTCATCAGAGCAACATAGTTGTCTATTTTTATTTTAACGTAGCTGTAGGACAATGATAGTTGTGCGTTAATTGTTTTGGAAGTGTTTTTGTACAGTTGACATATGGAAGGAGTATGAATATGAACAAGGCATCGTTGCGACTTGCAGTTTCAATCCTTGGTTTGTCTCTGTTCCTGGGAGCTGGAGCTGTTGTGGCTCAACCGAGTGGAGAAGCCTCTTCAAAAGATGCTTCCGCTTCGCAGCAGGTAGAGGGA
>OMRK01000188.1 GCA_900313515.1 uncultured bacterium
GAGTGGCAGATTACAGCAGGCCATAGGCTTTGGGTGTAGTAGCGGATTGCACAGAAAACACAGCCCAATCCCGTTAAAATTAAGGTTCCCTGGCTGTCTCCATGGCAGAGGGCAAACATGAGTGAGCTTATAGTGGCCGCTCCTATAACAGAGGCCGTGCTGTTTAAGCTGGAAAAGAGCAAGCCGCGAAAGATTATTTCCTCATAGATTGGTCCCAGGGTGACTAAGGCGGCCAGCCACAGAAAATCGGTTACACTGTCGGCCCGCATTAGTAAAAATAACATAGAGTTGGAAGAGCGGGCCGGGGCGTCCAGGAGCAGGCCGGTGATTATCGACATGGCAAAAACGACCACTATAGCCGCACCAAAGGCCGATAAACCGGTGATTATGTAACTGTTGTGCCAGGGAGTCAGGCCCAGGGCTCGGAAAGCGAAGCTGAGTCGGCCGATTAGAGTTTGGCCGGCTGGAACATCTTGGGAGGCGCTGGATTCTTGTATATTTTGATTGGTTGGATTTTTGTCGGGATTTTGTAGAGTTCGCACTAATGTGTTTAAGGTGGAAATCTTTATGGGCTGGCTGGCTTTTGTTGAAGGTGGGGAATCTGGCAGGGGCGTGGAGGCGCTCTCTACCTCAGGCGGATTGGCAGTAGTTTGGCTTAAGGGTGAGCAACAACGTTTGGTGGGAGCGTTTTCTGCAAGTTGGTCGGTGTGAGTTTGGCCTAATGGTGAGCTCTCCACATCCAGGTTACCTTCTAGTTTTGGGGCAACTACGGCCGGTAAGAGAAGAATTAGAATGAAGAGAATCAGCATATAAACGGTAAACTGATCGAGGAAGATAATTTGATAGAGGCCCAGGAATGAGGAAGCGGAACTCTCCAACACAGAGTAAACTACAGGGGAAGTTACCATGGCTATCCAGCTCAATCCTACGAACAGGAACATGGCTGGCACTGGCTTCCAGATTAGGGAAGCATCTAAGTTCGGGCGTAATTTCAGCAGAAATCCGCTGAGTGGGGGAGACTGATGGCTCTCCTCCTGGGCGGCGGCCTCGATGGTACTTTTGTAATAACGGTAAACGGCCTTGGCCAGGAAAAACAGGCCCAGACATATGCTGAAAGCGTAGAATAGGATAAGCGCAATCAGGCCGTTTTCGCCGGAATTTTTTTGAAATTTAGGATCTTTTTGCCAAATGGCCAGAGCTTGGCGAACATCGTAACTATCGCTGTAAGTTAGGATTACCTTTCTTAACAGTTCCAGCTCGGTACCATTACCTGAAGATAAGGCATCGTTTAGGGATTCTTTAAAAACGGCTGAACTAGCATCTGCCTTTTTGCCATCTGCCAAGATTAGCAGAAGTTCGCTCAGTGGAGTATGAAGATCAGGATGCCGGTCTTTAATAAGCTGGGTTGCTAGAGGTTTGTCATTGCAATAGAGGCAGAGGGCTGCTGCAAAGTTTATGGTGTCAATGTCGGCATCACTGAGATTTTGTGGATCTGGAGTGCAGAAATCCGCTGTGCGCTGGCGGAATGATTTGCCGAAAACATCCTCTATGAGCAAGGCAAACTTTATATTGCTGCGCACTTCGGCTCTCATATTAAGGTTACTGTCGCTATTGCCGGTTCCGGAGGTAAGGAAAGCTATTACCACTAGAGGCAACCACAGGGACAAGGCTAATATAACTGAAAAAATTCTCTTAAAAGACACGGTTCGGCTATTTGGTCCTACTTGCGCTTTACCCTGCTTTTCAAACCAAGCCCTGCCCGATCGGAAGGCTGCGTCAATGCGTTTTCCTTGCCCTGTGGAAGCGTACAGCAATAATTCTAACCTGCCTGACAGACTGGCTGCATGTGCTGGTGGTCTTCATCCCGAATAAAAAGAGCCCGACTGCCCGGAAAACTGACTGGGCTTGTGCGGGCTTCAATTTTGCAGCTCTTAATGTAACCTTAACCTGGCTCGGTCTGGCTCCAATTGCGCGGCGTAACGCAACCTATTCCTTAACTGGGTTTAAGCTGGCTTTGATTGTGCGGCGCAGCACAAAAGCTACAGGCGCCACACAACTTTCTGAGCTAACCGCGCGGACATTTTAAAACCGTGCTTTTAGAAATCGGCCAAATCGCTAAAGCCTATAAAAGCATCCAGCGGATCGGCGGTTTTGTGGGTCATTTCTAAAATAAGGGAAGTTCCGTCGCTTCCGGTGCATAGATAAACGCAGTCGCACATCTCCAGCATCACCGAGTATCCCAGACCCAGAGAGGGAGCGGCACCTACCGAATATCCAGAAAGAAGAACTGCCTTAGGGAGGTTGGTAAAGGCTATACCAGGCCCTACATCGTCGAGGCGGAAATGGACCCCATCTTCCTCAACGCGAACGCTCATAGAGCCAGGAGGACCGTACTTTACCACGTTAGTGGCAGCCTCGGAAACGCAGGTTACCATGTCGAACAGGCGGTTTTCATCGAAATTCTGCTCTTTCATGATCTGTTCGGAAATGCGTCTGGACTGGGGGACGTCGGCTGGATCTCTTAGAGGCAAATTGGCAACCTCGCGGCCGCACTTGGCCCAGTGACTATCCAATTCGTCGCGCTCGCAGAAGACCAACTTTCCGGAGGTCAGGGCGTTAAGGGCATCCCGGTAAAACTTGCGGCGGTTGGATTCCTCTTCCAGGCGACGCTTTACGTTTATAGCATTCTGCAGAGCCAGGCCAGCCTGAATACCCACAGAGATCAGGAAAGAGTTATTCTCGCGGGAGAGAGCATCTTCTTTGTCGGCCAAGGCCCATATGCAGCCGATGTGCTCCACGCCTACAGTTAAGGCCACGCAGACTATACCGCGCAGGCCTGCCTTGCGCACGGCCTGGGCTGCCGGGTCGGGATCATGCTCCAAGTCCTTAATAACGCGCAAGGATTGGTTGGCAGATAAACGGCTGCAGAAGGAATCGACACTGTGCTTGAGAACTGGGTTGATAAAACCGTCGATATCGCGCTCGACGACCTCACCGAATCCTTTGAGTTTGATACCGCAACATTTGTAGTCGCACATCTCGCGCACGGTTTCGGTGATGATATTTATAACTTCGGAGACA
Source organism: uncultured bacterium (assembly GCA_900313515.1). Classification (GTDB taxonomy): domain Bacteria; phylum Vulcanimicrobiota; class Xenobia; order Xenobiales; family Xenobiaceae; genus Bruticola. Next base: position 3,082 of record OMRK01000188.1, read on the forward strand.
TCGAAAGCTCGGCTCAGGCGCAGGGCCAGACTGTACAGGCTCACCAGGTTGCGGCTGGCCACAAATTCATCTGTGGGTATATTGTTGGCTTGGCGCACCAAGGACACGCTACCCATGTAGGTGCCTTCTTTATCAGAACGAGGGGTGGAATCGATCTCTACCACCTGACCGCTGGAACGCAGGCGTACAACATAAGGGGAGATAATGCCATTGCGCAGCTGAACTTGCACGGCGTCCAGGCAGGGCAGGTCGCGGGAATCGACCAACTCACTCAGTTTTCGGCCTTCGAGATCGCCGAAACCGACCATACCTTTAAAGGCATTGTTGGCCCAGCGTATTACTTCCTGATTGTCGGTATCGACTATACCTTGGCGCACTCGGTTGAGGAGTTTACGGTAGCGTTCGTGTACGGAGGCCTCTCCGCCGTTGATCCCCCACCAGGAACCGCAGGCCTGCATGAGGCGGCAGGCGTATTTATTGGTAGCGAAGGTGGTATAGCATAGGTAAGCGGCTCGCACGCGCTTAGCCTTAAGGTGGGATTCTTGCACGTTGGTATCTTGGGAGGCGCTGGTTGCGGAAACTTCGCCGATTTTATCGGCTTGAGCTTCCCTCGAACCTGTTGAAACCGAGCCTTGGCTTGAATTCTCGCTTGGGTTGGTAGCCTGGGAGCCGCTGCCGTTCGGGGTGCCTTCCAAGGCGGTTTGAACGGCTTGAGCCGAACGCGAAGCGGAAGCTAAGACATTGGCTTTGGCTGCTTCAAGATAAGGGCTACGCTCGTAGGCAGGGTTAATTGGAATGCTTATCCCTTCAGCCTGAAACTGGTAGGAAGGCTCGGAATCTCCGGATTTCTGCTCGTTGGTCGATTTGTTGGGCTCAGAAAAAGCTGCCCGCTCCAGGGTGGCGCTGTCGAATAGGAAGAAGAGCTCAACATCGAAGGACATTTTGAAAAGCAGGCGGCTGATTTCCTCTTGATTCTGGCAATCGGTGTTAACAGCCACAAACTGCACCAGCGGAACTGATTGCAGGTGCTTTTTGATTTCTTCGGCCGTACGGACTACGGTGACCTCGCAACCAAGCTGCGTAAGGCCGGTTTGCAAGGCCGCTTGCTCCTCATCCGGTGCTCCCACCACCAGCACATTGCGATGGGAACCTGCATTGCGGCCGACTACGGATGTATTGACATTACTGCGAACATTATTTGACATAGACACGCCCCTGATTTTCGCAAAATGCGGAAGGATTCCCTTGCCATTTTCGCAACCTTATTTGCTTTCAATCTCTTGCCTTGCCGGGCCGAAAGCCTTACAATGAAGGTACGAAAAGGGAAAGGCAACTGCTGTTTCGGAATCGGCGGTTGTCTCTCGGCGTAAATCCCCTAACGGGTCTTTATGAACGTTTGAGGCATCCACGCAGTTGGTATTCAGGTGGGTGTCTCTTGTTTTTACTTACATATGTTTGAGAACAATACGTAAGCGGACGCGGTTAACGCTTCAACGTACGGTGGATTGAAACCATCAGTCAAAGGCCACGACAAAAAGAAAAGGTAAAACTGATCTTCAGTCATTTAACCACCTCCCTTCTGCTCCGGAGAGCTGATTTAAAGAAAATCAGACCCGAAGGAGAAGTTGAGAGGCAGACCACCGGAACAGGCAGGCGTCTTTCCCGGGGGGCTTATGGTAACACAAAAAAAGTGCATCGGGAAGTCTTTTTTGCTCAAAGTTTGGGGCGCAAGATCTTCTACTGTGCTCAGAATGATAGAGCGCGCTTCACGCAGAATGAGTCTGCAAATGCCTCCTGAACCGCCGTTGCCCTCTGGCCAAGGAGCTTATATGCTCGCCGTCGGGAAGATTAAGTTGGCAATTGAAACTAAAAGAGAGCAGAGTAGGAACGTCTATGGCTAAATTTTGTGGCAATTGTGGAAAAGAAATTTTACAAAATAACAATTTTTGCACCAACTGCGGAAAGCCGGTAGTGCAAAATGAGCAGGCTCACACGCAGAGGAATGAGCGTGAAGAGATCGAGGGGAAAACTGTTACCCCCAACATTAAACATTGTCCCGATGGTGTCTATCGCTGGATTTACGAATACAATATGTTGCGCAATCCGACCATACTTTTTACTGTTTGGAAAGTTTTGGGTATAGCTTTTTGTGTGCCGCTCATTATGATGATCTGCGCTGACTTCTTCCATGACGACTTAACATTAGAAGGTTTAATGAACTCTTTGATGATGTTTGGCGGCCTCTATCTTTTCTTTTTGATATTGGGAACGTTTGCTTATTTAATCGTGGCTGCTCGGTATGGCTGGAAGTATATGGTTCTCTTCGAGATGGATGATGAGGGCATAACCCATATCCAAATGCAGAAGCAATTCCAGAAGGCTGAGGCCGTCGGTTGGTTGACGGCTATGGCGGGAGTAGTGGCCGGCAGTGCTGGCACTGCCGGGATGGGGCTTTTGGCTGCCACTCATGATCGGCTGAGAACGACTTTTTCCCTGGTTAAGAAGATGAAAGTTAGTAGGCGTTGGCACGTTATCAAGTTGAACGAAGTGCTCAATAAAAACCAAATTTATGCCGAAGACGAAGATTTCGATTTTATCTTAGATTACATCAAAGGCCGCATAAGCGTAAAATAAAACGAAAAAATATGAGCCTGGGGGGTGTAGGTGCGGGTCGGTGCCCGGCGGTTGGCCTGGGAGCGCGTTGGCGTGGACTGGTGC
>OMRK01000061.1 GCA_900313515.1 uncultured bacterium
AGCGGTAAGGAACTGATAATTCGTAATGCGTAATTCGTAATTGACTAGCATCAACGGCGGGTGAGCACCTCAATGTTCAAGGTTAGAAAACGGCCTGCGCTGGCGCAAGTAGTTTCGGAGGGGGGGGTAGCGCTAGGTTCAGAGTTAACTAGTAGCAACTACCTTACCACTAACATGGGCAGGTCGAGCTCAAAAGGGTAGTTTGCCACCAAGTTTACAAAATAAGCCAAAGGCCGGTGTCCCTGCTTGTGCAGATAGAATAGGGCGCCGGTCTTATTTATTAAAAAAATTATTTAGCCTATTAATGGGAGGTTAAACTTCCTGAGTGGAGAATGTGAACGGTGAGTTGCCGGTTTTTTTACAAGTATTCACATTTAGCGTCCGGCGGCAGCGTAGGCATTATGGCTAGAATTAATTCGCAGGCGGAGCAAAGAAAAGGTAGCTCGGTTTCAAGGCTCACTCCACCACAAGCTTCGCAGAAGTTGAAAAATCCCCCTGTTCCCGCTCCGATTCCCAAAATACATATTAATAAAAAACGACTTGCCTTGCTGACCCTTGGAGGCGTAGCGACAGCTGTTGCCCTTGTGTACCTGGCGGCCAGTCTGGTGAGCTGGCTGTGGGGACCGCCCGCCTCACCCTTCGCGGGATTAGTACCTAGCGGAGCTCCGCTGGTGGCCGAGGGTACCCCCCAGGAAATCAGCAAGTTCTTGAAGGAGCGTTGCGGTTTGCTGGTAGATTTCAAATCACCAGCCACTCAAAAGGACGAACTGAGAGCCTTGTTTGCTGTTTTTGCTGACGGAAAGCTCAGTAGCGATCCTCGTTGTCAAGCTTATCTATTGGAGCTTTCTGCCAATATTGAGGAGCTGTGGAACAAAAACTCATCCTACCCCACCTCAGTATCACCATTCCCCCCTTGCCCGCACGGTGGCCAAGTTGCTTACCACAGTGATGGAGAAAATTTTACCCTAGTGTGCCAGGGCGGCAAACACCGTACTGCTTACAGTTCAGATACCGGACTGACCTTACCCGGCTTACAAAGCACTGAGACCCAAGCCGCCTCCAAACTTTCCGAACGGGCCCAGAGAGTATCCGCTGGAACTTTGGCGCAGGAACGTTTGAGCGAGTTACAGGACTCTCCATTGATTGTTCAAGCCCTTATGAGCACAGACTTATCGGCCGCCATGACTCCTCCCAGCTCGAAGGAAACTCCTGCCGAAGGCCTAGATCTGTATGAGAATGTGCTTACTTCAACCGGTAAGCAGGCAGCCCAGCTCATAGCCATGAACCGCCCCCTGGCCATAAGAGATCTACCTACCACCTTCGCTATCAGGGGCCCCTTCATGGTAGCCATCGCCAACGCCAAAGAGGATCTGCCCGGCTGCTTCCGTTTGGACAAATTCCCAAAATTGCAAATTTGGGCTTCCGATCCGGCAAGGGTTCGCGATCTGCTCAGCAGAGAGTCGGTTGAATCGGTCGATTTAGCCAGCCCCCAGGATGCATCTCTGCAGTTGGTCTGCCAAGGCTCAGCCTTTGAAGAGCTCTTCCCCGGTTTAACCGTGCAGCTCCCTCAAGAGGCTTGCCTATATTTGCAGAAGCTTTCCAATAGCCAAAAAGAGACCAGTTACACAGGCAGGATTGACTTTCCCGCCGCCTATTCTGATCAGCTTGGCAACATAGCCGCCCAGAATTTTAAGGTACGGGAAACTCTCAAGGCCCTCACTCCGCGTCCGGCCGCGCTCAGCATAAACAATGAGCTGGCAACCCTGTTTAACTTGAATAACACCCAAATTCTTCCGATCCAGTCCACTACCATAACCATGGATTCGATATCTTCCGACTTCGGCGACTACGTAACAGCCTTAGCTCAAGCAGAGCGCGGACGCTTAGAAGCAGATCTTTGTCTTAAGTTTGAAAAACCCGGACAAGCAGAAGATTGGTTAAAACGCAGCCCCTGGGCCAGTGGCACCGATTCTGCTTACACAAAACTTAAGGTAGCCGATGAAACACTGCAGATAACTCCGACAACCAAAGCAGCTTCCTGCTCCATTCCCACCCTTCCCGAAGGCGTTTCTCCAACTCAGGCCTGCGGTTGGCTCACCTTAAAGAACGAGGTTTACTCCTTCGCCATGGGAGTGGAACCTATTGAAGCTAAAACCACCGAGACGATTCCAGCCCTGTGGTTTAAGATAAACTCCTCGCCTATCACCAATAAATAGTACTAACAAAAAAGCAATATCTGTAGCACGGCCTCAAAGAGGATGGAAGCCGCTCGACTTTAATCGAC
>OMRK01000010.1 GCA_900313515.1 uncultured bacterium
AGTTCGGGATCGCCGCTTATGACCAAAGAGGTACCTATAGGCACCAAGCACCGCTCAAGTTGAGAAATCTCTTGTTTGCAGCCGCTCAAAAGAAATTCCGTGCAGTAGCGCTCTTCAAGCGGATGCTCTCCCTGCAAAAGTAAGGTTGAGTTGAGTTCTGCTTGGTTTAGAGGCAGTATCTCCGTGTCGTCGGTGAGCAGTAGCGATTCGCCGCGCATTACCCGCAGCATCCCCACAAAAAAGTAATAAAGTCCTAAGGCACCAGCATCGACTACTTGAGCCTGGCGCAAAGCCTGGGGGAGGTCATCGGGCTGCAGATAAAGAGCCTCTCTACCTTTGCGCACAATGGAGGCAAAGATATCCTCCAGAGTTGTTTCGATAGAGTCATCTAGTTGGGAAGAATGAGCTGCCTCTGCTGCCGCCTCGATTACACTTAATATGGTACCGTGGGCAGGATTTTGAATGGATTTGTAAGCAGACTGAGCTGCTGAATCCAGGGCTGTGGCCAAATCAACGGGAGTGAGATAAGTGCAGTCTTTCAATCCCAGAGCGAAGCCTTTAAATATCTGGGAAAAGATCATGCCGGAATTACCATGGGCTTCCAAAAGGGCGCTGCGGGCAGCTAGCATGGCCACTTCACCAACTGAAGCTGGGCACTTTTTTAACAAGAGAGGCTGCAAGGCACCTCGGACGGTAAAGGTCATGTTTGTGCCGGTATCGCCGTCGGGTACGGGGAAGACGTTCAGGCGGTTGATCAAGCTTCTATGTAGGCTGAGCCAGCGCCCACCGCCTATAAAGAGCCGTTTCAATATTCTTCCATCGAAAACCGTACTAGTCAATGAAAATAACCCAAACACCGCCTTGCTGTGATGAAGAACATGCTCAAACCTCTAGAGCTTAAGCCCATGTCCGGGCAGGCTGACTCCTTGCTTTTGGGAACTGGTCGTTTTTTCCTGCGTGTGAAAATTTAAGAGGTGGGACCTACATCAAGGCTTGGAAGCGACCCCCAAAGCAGCCACTTAAGCCTCTTTATTATTTGCTTCTTTTCACTTCGTAGAACCAGACATCCTCATAACCCCAGCTGAAAAGTAGGGTATCGGCGGCGACGAGGTTTAGATCGGGATGGCGCTGCTCTTGGCCAGCGGAAATCCAACGGGTACCTTCTGGCAGTTCCTCCACCCGATCCAAAAGCAGATCGCGGGTAAGCTGAGACCAGGTGGTGCAGGCTGTAAAAATTACGGTTGCTCCCGTTAGGTCGTACTCCAAAAAATCACCATTGACGAACTGGACCCGATCTCCCAAGCCGACGTTCTTGGCTATGCGATTACATAAAATGTTGTAGCTAGGAAGTAATTCTACTCCCACCGCTTGGCAGTTACAGGACAAAGCCGCTAGAAAGACCATCTTGCCCCTCCCCGAGCCTAGGTCGAGGAATAAGTCGCTTTCGCAAATCTTGGCCTTTTGCAAAATTTTCAGGCCAGTTTGGTAAGGGGTGTCGCCAAAGCGGAAATCGTCGGGATCGCGGTCTATCAGGCGGCGCTGGAGCCAGATATCCAGTGAGGGTAAGCGCACCAGATAGTAGAGCCACATGAGGAACTCCACTTTCCAAAGCTTTTTCACTTTGAACAAGGTTGGCCACTCACGAAAGCATAAGGTCAATATGTCCCAAATTTCTTTCATACGCGCACCCCCTCAATTTAAAGCATACTTAACCGGAAAATTGCCAGGCGGCCAGCTTTAAAACATCCATAGGTGATTTGAAGGCCTGCTCCACTGCTGTTTGTTCAAACCCAGAATGCATGCGGCAATTGGCACAGCGGGCATCGATATGCTTTTCCCAATATTCCCAGTCTACGCTGTTCCAGAAGGTTTCAAAATCGGGATAAAACTCTTGGCTATCGATAAGGTAACAAGGAGCCTTCCAGCCGTGAGGAGTGTAATTTACCGTGGAGTAAGGAGCACAGGTAAGGCTACGCTCACCGGCACAGAATTCCAAGAAAGCCGGAGTAGCATTGATCTTGTATTTGTGGGCAAAGGCCTTGATGCGCTTGAACTTAGCCGTAATATCCTGCATATCCAAGAAAACTTGTTTATGTACGTTCTCGAAATGATATCCAGGTGTGATGAGGATTCCATCTATGCCTATGGAGGTGAGCAACTTGCAGAGTTCCTCCAACTCATCTACGTCGGTTTCTTTGTAAACAGTGCAGTTTATAACCGTAAGATAGCCGCGCTGCTTGCTTTCTCGGATCATGTCTATAGAGCGCTGCCAGACACCGGGCTTATTGCAGACGAAATCGTGGGTTTTCTCCATGCCGTCTAAGTGGACGTTAACAAAGATATGGCGATCGGGAGGTATAACATTGAACAGCTTGGTGTCCAGAAGCTGAGCATTTGTGCATAAAATTATGTATTTGCCGCGCTCTACGAGTTCGCCCAACAGCTGGGGTAGCTCTGGATAAAGCATAGGCTCACCACCGCACACGCTCACTATGGGCACGTGCGACTCTTCCACCGCCTGCAGGCACTGGGCAACGGTCAGGCGATCGCTCAATTTACCGATGTGGCGCTCGGGGGTACAGCCGCGGCAAGAAAGGTTGCAGGTGTAAAGGGGTTCAAGCATACAGACGGTGGGGTAACGCCGCCCGCGTTTATTCATTTTGGCCTGGTAAAGGGCTTGAGTAAAGGTAAAATCAAAAGGAAAACGCATAGCCCGA
>OMRK01000189.1 GCA_900313515.1 uncultured bacterium
GGCGTAGAAACAGCTGTCCGGGTAGGGATTGACGCTGGAGTAGCCTCGCTGGTTGCAGAGGTCGCAGCAGATTCTGCGTTCTCAGCCACTTGAGCAGCCGCCTCTGCAAAGGGTGCGGCGGACGCGGAATATCCATGGTCGGAATTTGCCGACGAATTTCCAACTTGAGCAACGGAGCCGACAGCTGAATCAACAATGCCCGAGTTCGAACCAACGTAAGGCCCAGACACACCAGGGCTAGAAGCTGAATTAGCCACACCCGATAAATCCGCAGGACCAGGAGCAGGCGACTCCGTAAGCATAGGCAACAGCGATTCCTTACGCTTGTGATAGTAATAAGAAATAGCCATGAGAGAAGTGCCCAAAACTAAGCAGGAAATCAACTTGTATCCAGTCGGCAACTCACTTATATCATACAACATCACTCGGACAACAGTAACACAGGCGATAAAAATACCAGTCCAAGTAACTGGACTGTTCTTCTTAGATATGCCAACAAAGAGCGCAACGGCTGCGTAGAGAGCCCACAAAATGGAGGTTATGGATTCCAAACCGCACACACGCACAAAATTTCCACCCTCGGTGTGCAAAAGTGCCCAGCCAAGTAAAAGCGAAACTACAAGAGCAAACTTTGAACGGAAGGCCAGATAGTAGACAACTACTGCCAATATAGTTATTGTGTAAGCTATAAAGCCAACATTAAAAACGGGAATAAACAGCTTTCTGCCAATCACCGCGTAGGAGCAGAGAACCAGGCTGCTGTAGCCCAAAACGAGCACCCCACTGGCCAGGAAAAGCTTGCTGGGGAAGGCTTTGTAGCGCATAGCGGTTACCAATCCGTAAATGGCAGCAAGCGTGATACGACTCATGGTGATGATCGATTCAGCTTTATGGGTATCGAAAGCGTTGTAAAGAACCTTTTCCAACAACTGGATAAGTTCCAAATCAAAATAAATAAAGGCAAGAGCCACCGCCGCCCACAGAGCGACCTCACTCAATCCTTTTTCTTCAGGTCTACAGACCCTGAACACAAAATATTCAGCTACCCAGACAGCGATGGTAAAAGCGAATAAGACTACAGCCATCTGAGAGAAAACGAACTCTGAGGAAGCAAAGAAAATCAGCTCACCTTTGGCAAAATTCCAAAATACCATAGCGGTCATTAAGAAGCTGTAGATGATGCTACAGGTACTGAGCTTGCGGCTTAACTCAGCATTTGTAACCTTAAATATGGCTACATACATAACTATGGAGCCAGTTACCGCCAAGAAAATTAGACCGGCCAGGCCAGTTGACAAGATCAAAGCAGAGATGGCAGTTATACACAGAGCGGTATTGATAAAAGCCTTGGCCAAATTGGCAGCCACTTCAAAGCGGGCCAAGGCTAAACCTAAAAGAACTACGGCAGCCAATATGGAGATGGCAAAAAAGCTGATCCGATCATTGGGCACATACAACAGAACACCGCCCAAACACATCAAAAGATGGTTAAAGTAGATACTTAGGGGATTAGCTGGCTTGGATCTGAGCTCATCTATACGAATCTCGCCCTCGCGCAGTGCATCATAAACTAAACAAACGGCCCACATGGCGGCACTGGCCCAAATGCTAAAAGCTCCATCGGAATGTAAGCCAGCAGAAAATACCCAACATATAAATAAGTTTAGAGAGGCCAGGGAATGCCACGCCCGGCAACGCCAAGCACCTATAAAGCAGAGCAATACCAAAAGCGGCAGATACACCGAGTTTATAAATGAGCTCTTATCTAAAACACTGCAGATAAAAATCAAGTTGGAATAGCCGGCCAACATGGATAAAGCTAGCACGGAAAAGCGCTGCATATAGAAGGCCAAAACGTACATTACAACTAGTAAAAACGAGGCCAGCACCAGAGAAACATAGTTATTCCAAACTTCAAAAAATACACTTCCAGCGAAAGTATCAATCAAAGCGGTGGCAAAGCCCAAACCGATCGAGACCTCCGCCAAGGCACGCATGTTATCCTTACTGTAAAGATAGGCGCCAGTTCCTACAAAGAGGCCACTGAGGAAGTAAAGGGCGATAACCTTGGACCATTCAGTAACAAAGACGTAAGGAGCGGCCCATTTTACAAACAAAATCACAAAAATGAGGATGAGCAGAGCTCCAACCTTGTTGAAAAGACTTCCCAAGAAAAACTTTTCAACGCCGCCTCCCGCGGTGTCTTTGCCAGATCGTGCAGTGACGGCGGCATTTTGCACCCGCCTTAAACGATCAGCCCCATTCCAGGCGGCCTCAATATCAGCACGTTCTTTCCTAACTTCGGCGTGTTCTTGAGCCAAAGCTGCCCTGGGAGCAACAGCCTCGCCACTGTGCGCAACCGCTGCTGCATTGGCGGTCTCTACCTTTTGAGGAATATCACGAGATGGTTGCTCACCTGTTCCCGTCAACTCCGCTCCAACAGCGCTGGTCCCTAGACGTTCACCCGTTCCACCAGCCTGCCATCCTAACTGTTTCTCTTGACAGTTGGCGTAAACTGTCTGTTCCAGCTTATCCACCCGCTTCTTGATATTGAAGACGAAAATTACAAACAGAATAAAAACGATAATCGGTGTTAACGTTAAACCTAGTAAAAACACCACTACCCCTGGATTATCGAACAAAAAATCCATAAATGTGAGAATCTCTCCAATTTATCGAAACCGCCATCGAACCCCTTGCTTTAGAGATAAGGATACGAAGCAACATTTCCGAGTAAGTTTAACTTCCGAATGAAAACGAAACCGGCTACCCGTATTCTATCGATTAGGGGAAGATTCCCCTGCTCCCGATGCCTACTATTGCTCCTTCCCCTGCCCCACATTTCGAATTTTCTGCAGACACGCGCAAAGTTATCTGCGCAATATTCAAGACCAATGAGCCAGCAGCAGAAAAGAACTAATATTTGACTTATACGTATTGCACTAACCCAAAGGACTAAATTTTGTTGGCCGATACGGGGGAGAAGTCACATACGTTACAGAATTGGCCACTATAACTCGTAACAATCGATTCGACAAACTCAAATGCTTTGCTTAAAATGTTTGCATTGCTGTGTTGGCAAGTGACAAAATATTGTTGCATTGACAAGCATCATAATTTACCAAACAGGGGATAGCGCAATGTTGGATTTGTCTGCACTAGGCTGCTGCCTGTCTTTTTTAGGCGTCTGGTTGGGCGTGTCTCTCAACAGGGCTTACAAGAAAAAATATGATGAACCGGCCACATTGTTTTTGCCATCGTTATTGCAGTGCGTTGCTATTATCGGTATGTTATTTAATCTTCCTGGTGATAACGCTGAGCTGTCGAGCGAGCTAATCCTTGCTATCGTTGGAGTATTGGTTTCTCATGCTTTAGGCCTTTGGATGTGTGCAAAGCACGCTGCCGGTCAAGGTGCAGAGCGCAGTTATATGATTCGAGCTTTGATTGCTCAGCTGATACTTCCCATGTCGAGTACTATACTATTGCTTATGATACTGGGAACGATAGTGTTTGGAATATTGTGGGAGCATTAAATTCCCGTGCTTTGCGTTGCCAAGCCGTTGATCGGAGAAAAACGAAATGTTAGTGACAAGGCTAAAAGGTAATGGATATGCGAATTTTTTAGGCAAATGATGCGGTCAACGCACAGGAAAGGAGAGCGATAATAAACAGCCTGCCAGCCTTAACGGCATGTTATGAGCAACTATAAATCTACTCTAAAAATACACTGCCTGATTCTACCGTCGCGGCGCAATTCGTGGTCTGCCGGCAGGTCAACCTCACCTAAAAACTGGCAACCTAAACGCTCGCAGGTTTTCCTAGAGGCGATGTTGGCAGGATTGCAGGTAATCAACACATAGCCCAGATCGTGCTTTCTAGCTAGCTCAAAAAGTAAGCGACAAGCTTTGGCCGCGTAATGGTGGCCTCTGTACGGCTCATAAATCTCGTAACCTATATTGCCTCCGAAATAGGTGCGCCCGTTGTGGCCGATGCGCAAATCGCATATACCAATTTCTTTGCCACCGTGATCGCAAATGAAAAACCGATATCCAGGGACCAATTGTTTGCTGGCATTTCCTATATAGGTATACTTTAAAACTAATTTTATCTCATCATCGTATAGAAAATCGGTGTTCAGAAACATACTGTCTATCCATTATGTTGACAACATCCCTGGTTTGCAGGATACTTGTCCGTTGCCACACGTTATAGCAAGTACAAGCTACCCGTACATATAATTGACATTTGAATTCTTTTTCCCTATAGTTCCCACTCTGTACGCCTCAACACCGAGGATAAAACCTCCTACATGATCTATAAAGAAGCTCCCCCGCCAAAAGTTCCCTTCCGGCAGAGGAGCAACCGTGCAACCACTTGGCGAACAAACGATGCTGCGGGCTATACGTTACCGTGACACTTCTTAAACTTCTTGCCGCTACCACATGGGCAAGGATCGTTGCGGCCTACCTTGGCCTGCGCATAGGGATTGACCAACTTGAGCGCCTTGCGGAATTCTTCATTCCTAGGCTCAAAACCACAAGCTCTGTAAAAATGCGAAGCAGCCTGCTGCTCGTCTCCAGCGGCTAAGTAGATCCAACCAGCCGAAAGGTAAGGATAACCATTCATGCGGTCGGCCTCTATGCCTTTGCCCACTTCTTCCTTGGCCTCATCCAAACGACCCATCCAAGCTAACACAGCCGCTAAATTCAAATAAGCCAAGGACAGCTTCCTACCGTTATCGACTATCAAATACTTCTTGAAATCTTGGCTGCGGTATTTATCGTTAACCTGCAGCAAGAACTCCACTGCCTGGACATCGGGGAAGGCTTTCAGAAGCTCTACAGCCTGGCGCAAATATTTTTCGGCATCGGGCAGCTTGTCCAGCAGAGCATAAGCCACTCCAAGATTTAAACAGGCCAGAGCCAAATCGTCGTCGTTGATATGCTTCGCTTCAATGCTTTCCACGGACTGTTGCAGGTAGTTGATGCCATCCTCTATCTGCTCATTGAGCATAAGCATGAAACCATAATTATTGAGCACTAAGTAATGACGGCACTTCTCCTCTTCTATGGCTTTCCTGTAAATATCCAGAGCGGATGTCAGGCCGTGTCTTTGGTAAGCCATGGTAGCCTTGTGTAAAATGGCCGGCGCCATTTCATCGGGCATGTTCAATTCTCGATACAGCTTGCTGCTATCATCGTACTCAGCCGCCGCCGCTCTATCTTCGCCGCGATCTGTGTAAAGATTGCCCATATTGCGATGGCCTCTAGCCTGGCCCTCTTTATCACCTAAACTATTCCAGATGTTTAAGGCGTTGGCGTAATGATAGCGGGCTTCATCCAAACGATTGCGCTGATGGTAAGCAGCCCCCAAATATTCGTCAGCCTGAGCTACAGAACGCTTGTCATTAAGCTTTTCTGCCTCATGACGGCTGCGTCTAAATTGCATAACGGCATCGTTGACATTGCCAAGGCGAGAAAGCGTGACACCATAGAGGCGAGAAAAGCGGACCTGCTCCTGCGGCTCCAGGTCACCTTGGCCGAGCTTAGCCAAATGTTCGGCGGCCTCACTGTTGCTCTGATCTTTCAAAAGTTCCTCAATCTTATCAAGAGCATCACTTACATTGATAGCGTTAACTGACATTAAAACTCCTCTGAATTGCGGTACGGCCCAAAGCCGTAAGTTTAGATCATGTCCGCATTCGAAATCTTAGGAGCGGCGTTTTCACCCGCTCCCTCTTCAATCCTGCTTGTTTTACCAGCTCTGCCTATCCTCATTTTTTTCAGACACCAGGCGGCTAAAAGGCAGGTAATTGTACATTTTAGCGCGTTAAATGGGAGTATAGCTCCCAGCAGATAGCCGACCAGCGACATGGGCACCATCTCAAAAAATAGCTCTTTCAAAAGCCAATAAATCAACAAATTTACAAAAACCATAACAACGGTCGTCAAAACAGAGGCTGCTACCATGGCCCTGCCCAATCCAGGATGCAGCGGACCACTTTTTGCCCCCAACCTTTCACCGCTCCCTCCCCCACACCTCATTGCTCGAAAGCCACAAGCCGAGCCTATCAAAGTTACACCGGTAATTAGGTTGGCTGGTATGCCGATAAGCTCCAATGGCTGAAAATTAAGAAATAGAAACAGTCCGTTTTTTATAACGACAACAGCTATTCCAGCCCACGGCCCCAAGATAAAGCCCAGTACTAGAGCGGGAACCTCAGAAAAATCGTAGGTTAAAAATGGTGCCAAGGGGAAAATGGGTACCCGCACAGTGAGCATAAGCAGAAGCGCTAGAGCAGAAACTAAAGCTATCTTCAGCCAACCGGATAGAGTAAATGGCTGCCGCTTACATACAGCATTGCTGTCCATAACTTCAGGGTATTTACAGCAAAAGACTACTACCGAGCAGCAGGAGCACCAACAGGCTCAGAGCCTTCACCGGAGCAACCATCCTCAGACGCATCTTCAATCGCCGCACACTCTACAGAATTTCTACCCGCCTTGACCAGCGAAGCTTCTATCCAGCGCAGGTAATCAACACTACCACCGTGCACAGGCAACACCAAAATTTCCGGCACATCATAGGAATGGAGCCTCTTTACGGCCTCAATAACCTTTTCTACTTTCTCTTCCTTGGTCTTAATGAACATGAGAGCCTCGCGGCATTCCTCAATCTTGTCCTGCCACCAATAAAGCGAGGTAACCTTAGGCACCAAATTAATGCAAGCGACTAACCTCTCTTTTAAAAGGTGAACGGCTAAAACTTTAGCTTCAGAAGCCGAGGCCGTAGTCACAAAAATTACCCGATAATCAGAACTCTCCATAGTCTCCCTTATCTCCGCCAAAACTACTCCGCATTGAACTTTTTCCTTGAGCGATTGCGCCCACGCTTGAGAATTTTGGTGATCCGTTTTTCCACCATATGGCCGGGCAGATCAACGGCGTCGGCAATGATCAACACAGAAGCAACCTGCAGAGTACGTTTGGCCCGGTAGCACCAAACATCGCCCTTAACCAGCCCAGCATGTCCCATTTCCAGCAATCGGCCCTGGTCGCTCAAGACTAAAATCCCTATCCGCTCCACTTTAACGGTATCGAAGGCCGTAACGTAAATTAAGTTGCCTTCCCGCCCATTGTACTGTTCCGCATTTATGCACAGAATTTCGGGAGGCCGGAAAAAATCTATGGCGGCCACTTCCAAAGGGGTCTGGCCGCTCTTCTCGGCAGCTTCTATGTACTCTTTCCTATATTGGGCCTCTTCAGCATAGGCCAAAGCATCCTGGTAATATTCAAAAAAACGGCTATCAGCTTGGCAACTTGAGCCATTAGGGTGCACCAAATAATGGGTGCTATCGGAACTGACTTCCAAGGGCAACGAATACTCCAAACAGCTTTCGCCTCGTGTCGTTTTATTTCCATGCCGCTCTACAGCCAAAAGTTCTTACCTCTTTTACATCTTTACCAATAAGGAACGCACTTCTCTGTTGACAATCAGCCCTCCCGCCGCTTATTTTCCCAGCTCAAAAAATTGCTCCTGCCAAATCACAAACCAATTTAGGCTTAAATAATGCCGTTTTCCATTGTTAGCATTTTTAAGTAAAAAATTACCAACCGATAGCAGGAGAAGGAATTGGTAACTAGAACTACTCAGTCACCAGGCAGGGGCGTCGGTGCTGTCCGGCTGAGATGATAGCCTAAGTTATCTACCCTTAGAACCTGATCCGGGTAATTCTGGCGAAGGGAGCTTGGTTTTTTTTTTCAAAGGGCATCCTTTTCTTAGTGGGAGAATTATGGCAGACAATCCTGTAAATAGTGCAGCGAATCCGGCAGACAAGAACAGTGAGATTTTTGTTCAGTTGCGCAAGCTGGCCGAGATTAGCCATTCTATTGAACAGCACGCCCGTATGCAGGCCTCGGCCTACAATCTTGTTCAGGCCGGTGAGATTAAGCGCAGGATTGATGAGCTTACCGAGAGTCAAAACCGTCTGGTGATGGCTATTGTTGACCGTCATCCCGACGCCGAAGCTCGTGAGCGCTTTAAAGCGCTAGGTCGCAAGATTGATGATTATCGTCCCCAGATTAAGGCGTGCGATGACAGAGAAGAACTAAAGCGGCTCAAAAATGAAATTGACGAAGCCGTCGAGGAATGGGTTTTACAGTTCCAAATTATAGTATCGAACATAGTTGGTGTGACTCCTCCAACTCGGGCTGTGCAGAGTGAAAGTCCGTTTTAACTAGGTGGATCTTTTCGGTGAGTAGACGAGGTGCGTCTCCGGTGGAGAGGCACTTTTTTGTTGTTTGCGAGTTTTTTGCGTCATCACCAGTGTTTCCGAACTCACTTTTCCTTACAAAAGTTTTTGGGGGGAATTCTAGCCATTTTTGTAAAAGGTAGCCGGATCAGCGTGATACTCGAGGGCAGCTCAATTTATATTTAGGACTGTAGAGCACACGGAAATGGCTCGTTTAGGCTTGCGGCTTCAGTTGCGTCGAGCGAGAAGCTCCCGCCTCTAAGCGCCCAAGGTGCATATGCCAAAGAAGTATGTCACTTGAGAGGATAGTTGTTAAGCTTGTGCTGTCTATTTTAAGACAGTTGAAAGCCTAATTTTGCGAGGTTTGCATAGATGGATCAAAATTCTACTGTTCAGCGCCAAAAGGCCAATCTGCCCAATAGTGGTGAACTCCCAGAGGCAGGTTCGGTCAGTTTCCAAATTTATGAACAACTTCGCCAAGAAATCCAATCTCTTAAGGACGAGATGTCTGCGCTTTCAGAGCAGAACGTAGATTTGGCTATCCAGCTAGGGCAGATTGATGAGCTCAACGAACTGGTTGCCTCGAAAGAACAGATAATTCGGCAGTTCGCAGCTGAGCGGGCTAATTTGCTGACCTCATTGGCAGATCTGCAAAAGCAGATGATAAATGAGCAAAACCGCTCACAAACTCTAGAAAAGACCCTTGAAGAGCTGACTCAAGCAGGCGCTGACTTGCAAGAGCAACTCAAAGATGCCCAGAAGCAACTCAAAAGTTCCCAAGCAGCAGAAGCCGATTTAAAAGCCCAGCTTGAAGGCAAACAGGCCGAAATAAACCGCCTCAATGAGCAGTTGGAAGAGCAAAAAACAGCCAACGCCCGCCATTTAGCGGCTTTGGAATCGCTGGAAGTTTACATTGAAAAACCAGCGAAACCAAACCCTGCCCCTTCCTCAGATTTGTTGCGCTTAGAACAAATTTTCCAAAACGTTTTGGGAATGGTGGGCAAAACAGTTTTTACTCGTGCCTGCAAGACCTTAGCCCTCGATCCTCACAAAAATTCTAATTGTTCAGCAGCTCAACTCCAAGAGGCGGCCGCTGTCGCTCTACCCCCCGCCCTGCGTCTGTGCCGTAATCCAGAAATGGCTACACAGTTGAAAGATTCCATTCGGGAGATTTGCAGTTCCAATGGACAACTGGGGGATAAATTAACCAAGGCCCTGTCCGGGAAACTTGCCAAAGTTGATACGTCTCAGACGAGACGTTCGCCAATCAGCAAGCAGTCGGGCAATTTAGGCCCAGCGCCAACAATAAAAAAAGAAGCTGCAGAACAGGCCGGTGTAAAAAACTCCGTTTCAACAACGACAGCGGTTCAAGCAGCCAAAGCACCAGTAGCAGCTACTCAAGCGGCCCAGGCGCCAGTAGCAGCAGCTACTCAAGCGGCCCAGGCACCGGCAACAGCAGCTACTCAAGCGGCCCAGGCGCCAGTAACAGCAGCTACTCAAGCGGCCCAGGCGCCGGCAACAGCAGCTGCTCAAGCAGCCAAAGCACCAGTAGCAGCTACTCAAGCGGCCCAGGCGCCAGTAGCAGCAGCTACTCAA
>OMRK01000199.1 GCA_900313515.1 uncultured bacterium
GGAAGCTTATCGGAATCTATTGGTGGATAAAAATGGTAGAATTTGTTGTTGAGTACGCCCAAGGGACCGTAGATCTCGCTGTAAGGGATGGCGTATTCGGGATTTTCGTTGGTTTGATCTGTGTTGGCTAAATCCATATGCACAACTGGCGGGGCAAAGCTTTCCAAGAGGCCCTCATTGTTAAGCTGCTCGATCAGTTCTTCTGGCGAAGATACCTGCCAAAGCATGTCATGCAACTCATTTAAATTTAAATAACGGTTAGCTTCGGTTAGAAAGCGGCTGGAAAGGCGCCAACCAGTTATTCCTCTGTCCAGATACTCCAAAAACATCTGGGAGTGGCCTAAAGTAAACTCTTTGTTTATAAAATAACGGCGAGCTTGCTCCCAGGCTTGATTCCTTCGGGGACAGTCCACTTCAAAAGCCCAGCAACCGCCGATAGTGCCGATGGGGATGGGCGCCAAAGGATCATCGGGCTCCTCCCAGGCCATGATGTGAACAGCTTTTTCATCACAGAGGTTTGAAAAAGGGTCTACCATGGGATGTAGGTAGGAAAGGCCTTGCCCGGCTGGTTCCAGGCGCTGAATTTCCAAACGCACGCGCTTAGCGTTGGGGGAGATGGGACCGAAGAAGAGGAGGGTGCGATGCTCTGGGTACCCGGTGGACTGGGCTGCCTCCTCAGAAAGTTCAAAAACATCTATAAGCGGTTGAGCCCGATCGAGATCGTCCGTGAGCCAAGCACGGGAGATCTGCGAATTTGTCTGCGCGGGCCAGGCCTTTACACAGGCGTAAGTGCCTATAGAATCATAAATAATCCAGCCAAGATTAAAATTTATGGCAAAATCTTCGCAATCGGAGCCCAGCCTGACAAAAGCACCAGCTGTCTTGGCGGCTTCCAAACCGGGAATCGTGTCTTTGTATTTCATTTTGCTTCCTGCTCTATCCTAATTTCTAGCGTTTGCATTGTAGGCCTGGCCGAAATTTTACGGTGCGCCCGCGCTGTCCAGAATACTGGTGGCTTTGACACTTTAACGCTTTGGCCTTTTTGAACAATTAGTAATTAATAATTAGGAATTAGCAATGAGCAATTAGGAACGGGTAATTAACAATTGTGTGCTGGTGCCTCCTTTAGAGGTGTAGCGCGAAATTGTTTGCTTGCTGGACAGGTTTGCGGCAGGGCGATATTCTCTTCATCGGCTTTTTAACGACATCTCCGAGTGCCTTACGACCGAGAACAAGGCAAGACGAAAGCTGTATAAGCATTAACGGGACAAACTGCAGCAATCTAAAACGGGCAACTAGCGATTTTACATTACTAATTGCCCGCCAGTAATTACTAACTGCTAACTATAACTAAATGTCGTAGTCGTTATCGAAGGCGTCTAAAACTTCGTCATCTTCAAGGTCTACAAAAGTTACCGAGGCTGCATCTGTCCTTCCCTCGGCTGGTGCAGTGCTGTTAGGAGAAGTTGCAGAATCACCGTTGCTGTTTGCTTTAGTGTCATCAGAATCCGTAGTTATATCTATAAACCTGTCAACAATTCTGGTGCGCAACTTGGGTCTGCCGGCGGAGCCAGTGGTAGGCTCAGCTGTAGATTGGTCTTGAGCGGACGAAGGAGAAATCAACCACTGGGAATCTGCACCGTCTTGGGTTGAATCGAGTGAAACGGAAATGGGTTCACCATTTTGGCCACTCGGGTCCTGGGGCAGCAGGGTGGGCGTGTGTTCATAGGAAGTGCTCACAGCCAGAGAACCAGAAGCTACTTGGGGTATGCGCGCTTGGTTGGCAGAGGCACCGGACGGTGATTGCTCGGAGTTGGGAAGTCCTGAAGGATCCTGAGCAGCTCGGCGTTCTGCTTGAATTTCCCGATCGCGTTTGATATAACGGCCAGCTTTCTGGGCTATAGACCAGCCGGTTTTGGCTGCAGAAAGCCCGGTGCAGGCTACGGCAGCGACGGGGCCACCAACGGCCACAGAGGCTATCACGGCCGCGCCGTACGCCAGATCTAGGGCTGCACTTATGATCTTCTTTTTGCTTTTTTCTTGTATGCCCTTCTTCATGGTGGTGGCGCCTACAGCAATATTGAGGCCACCGGCCACGGCCCTAGTTTTTGGCAGGACGGAGTTGCGGACAAAATCGGAAGCTTTCTTGAACTTGCCAACCATCTTGGTTGTACCAACCACGGCGCCATTAAGTATATAGCGTGCGCCAATAAAAGCCGTGCGGGCGCCACGGGCTAACTCGTAAGTATCTTTCTTTCTTATACCATTTATGATTCTTTTCGTGCCTTTGGCAATTTTTACAACGCCGCGCCCAGCTAAAACCGTGCCTCCTACGGCACAGAAGGCTTCTTCGTTGGCCCCTATCAGATTGGCCAACCCACTGTAAAAGCGGGTGTTCTTCTTGATGCCGCCACCCATGGTCGCGCCATCTACGGCGACGTCTTTTACATCGGAGATCTTTTCGACCTGTTCTTCATCTAATTCGCTAGTTAGAAAGGCGGCCGCCCCTATGCCCAAAGCTATAGCCGTTGGCACGCCTATGGCTACCTTTTTTCTATTGCCACTCTCTTTGCTAAGTGTGTCTTTTATGAATGTTATGGGAGAGTCTGCAGCGCGCTTGTAAGCATTTA
>OMRK01000192.1 GCA_900313515.1 uncultured bacterium
ACTGTATTCGGAGGGAACATCATCCTTAAGGCATTTTACGTTTTCGCCAAAACGATCGGAGAGCCACAAGGTGTTATTTACTTTCTCGCCTTTGGAAAGCTGACGCTCTTCCTGGCGTAGAAAGGCTAAAGAATCACTGCCGTTCGACCAAGATAATTGCTTATAGCTTATCCTAGGCTGAACATCAAGATCGTGTTTCCATGTTAACAGGCTGTTCAATCCCCAAAGAACTAGAACAATCAGGAAAAGCAAATAGAGGCTGTCCCAAAGAAGATCTTTAGAAGTGCCGTACTCATATGCTGAAGTCTTGCCTTTTTTTACCTCGGGCGGATCTGTTTCGGGGGGCTTACTACCTGCGGTATCGCTCTCTAACTTAACCGACGGTCCAGATTGCAAGGAATCAGTGGTTGAACCTTTTTTTGTGCCCTTTACGTGCGGAAGACGTGGTGCTAGGGCGTTTTTTTTGCTGGCCTTTTGAACATCTTGAGGATGGGAATCGGCGACTGTTTCTTGTTTGACATGCAGATTTGCGTTTTCGCTATCACATTGGGTAGTTAAATTTTCGCTTGGCGCTATCTGATTTGTCTCCGGCGTCTCCTCTGCTACCTGTTCTGCTTCGGGCGGCACGGGAGTGTCGAGTGCTGGTGCTAGGTGGCGCTCATGCTCTTGAGTTGTCTTGAACTGTAGGCTGTCCTCATGGAAATTTAAGCCGTATCTCACGCCAGGAGGTGGCAGAGTCTTCGAATTCTGTATTGATTGGTTTGCGACGGCTGACCGGTTGGGTTTGGGCGAGGCTACAACTGGAGACGAAGGAACATAGTCTTCCGTGCCGCTACTATGAGAAGTTTCAGCTTCGGTATTGGAAACGATCTGCTGGCCAGTTGACTTTTCGGCCTGGTCTTTTATCCCTGTGTCTGCCGGTGCGGCCAACGGTAACTGTGACTGAGAATTCTCCAGAATACCTTCATGGGCTGGAACACCATGAACGTTTGGTAGCTGGGGCTGTGAGACATTGGCATGGTTGGGCTCCAAGGGGGCCGAAGCGATTGACTCTTTAGGGCGATTATCGACATTGGAAAAGGCTGACTTTAAAGACTGATGAGTCGCGGTCGAGGATGCAACTCCATCACTTGCAGAAGCTCTCTCAATGGCGTTTTCATAGTTATTACTGATCTTTTGATCATTTTGGTTAGAATGTTTTGTTCCTTTTGTTATGGAATCGAATATTGAAGCATTTGGCTTAGATTGCGAATTTAATGGAATATTTAAGATTACAGGTGTCTTTATAGGGGCTTGCACATCGGTATTATTATGCTCTATAGGTTGTGAATTTATGTGCTCAGATTCTGTATGAACTAATTCACTAATCTGCGCACTTTCTTCATTATTGTGATCACTTGAAGGAGAGTGGTATACAATAGACATCTAGATTATTCCGATTCAAACCCTAAAAAAAATATAAAAAAACACGCTGTCGTCCATTCGTTCAGCGAATTTTCGAAACACTGGGTTCTTTTAAAAAAAAGAGTATCCTTTAATTTAGGCAGGCCCACACGCTTTTTTTAGAGAAGGCCCGGAGCAGGCTTGTAAGCATTGAATATTTTTGCAATATTTTTGATTTAATTGGGAAAGGTTTAAGTAAATGGCAGATGTTGTAGATCTTATGCTTATGGCGGCCGCTCGCGAACCCTACCGGCAGGCAGCCATTGCTCATTACCATGATCTCCTGGAAAAATGCGATGCAGCTGCTTTTGCTGAAGAGTTGCAGTCGGAGTTGCGTCGGCGGGAGGTGGAGTTCGGGGGAAGGTTCCTCTGTCCATTTTTGCGTCCTCACTTTATAGGGCGTGAGCAACTGTTACTTCTGAGAGATGCCGTGCGTGGTGTTTGTAAGGCCATAGAAGCGCTCACTCCGCGTATGCTGGTAGATGAGGAGATTAAGTCTGTTTTGGGCTTTACTGAGACGGAGCGCCGCTTGATAGCAGTAGATCCTCGCTACAAAGAGCTTTCTGTTACCTCACGTCTGGACAGCTTTTTGATGGGTGGAAGCTTGCAGTTTGTGGAGTACAACGCCGAGACTCCGGCTGGTGTTATGTATTCCGATGAGATGAATCGCAGTTTCCTGCGCACTCAGTTGGTGCATGACTTTATGAGGGACTATCCTTGCCAAACCTTCTACACAGCTGATCGGCTTTTGCAATCCCTGTTGGATGCTTACGAGGAGTGGGGCGGGCGTGAAAAACCCACCATAGGCATAATCGATTATGAGGGGCTACCCACTGCCTCTGAGTTCCGCATGATTCGTGCTCATTTCCAGAAATGCGGTTACAAGTGCCTTATAGCCGATCCTCGTAATCTGGATTATAAGGATGGCGTTTTAAGCTATCAGGGTGAAAAAATCCATATATTCTACAAGCGCTTACTGGTGAACGAATACCTGGAGAAAGAGGATGAGTGTCCCGCTGTTTGGGAGGCTTACAAGAATCAGGCAGCCTGTTTTGTAAATAACTTCCGTTGCAAGTTCCTGCATAAGAAAGCGATCTTTGCCGTTTTGAGCGATCCCAAGTATCAGGAAGGCTTCACGGAGCAGCAGTTGCAGGCAGTTTATTCCCATATTCCGTGGACCCGCAAGTTGCTCGATGGTGAAACAACTGATCCTAATGGCAACCCCATTGAGCTTTTAAGCTGGGTGCTGCAAAATAGGCGCAATCTGGTCTTGAAGCCCAACGATGATTACGGCGGTCATGGCGTAATTATTGGCTGGGAGACCGAGGAATCTGCTTGGGAAGATGCAATCAATAAGTGCCTGCCCGAGGATTATGTGGTGCAGATTCGGGTGAATGTGGCTAGAGAGCATTATCCTAGCTGGAATGGCTCCAGTGTGGAGATGGGTGAATACGCTGTAGATTTGGATCCTTATATTTTCGGTGGTCGTGTTTCCAGCTTTATGACCCGCCTTTCTGGGACAGCTCTGTGCAATGTCACCTCTGGCGGTGGTTCTACAGCCACATTTGTTTTAGATTAACCGTTTGTTGGCGAGGTTGCGGCCTGCTAGCAGGAGCAGCTGGGAGCGGGCTGTGCCTCCTCATATAGGTGGGGAGCGCAGCCGTTTTTTGTGTGTTAACCGTTTTTTTATGAAAAGAGTGGGAAGAGCTCGTTTTTGCGGGAGTGTTTTGTATTTATGCGTACGTTCAAGAAAACTTACAGTCTGTTGTTAATCATTGGGATTTTTCTGGGGCTAATGGCTGGTGCCTGGGCTGCCAGTAGCTTTAGCAACGAATCTGGTAAATTTAACGGTGATTATAGGGCTAAGGTCAGGAACTTAACTACCAAAGAGGTTTTCAAAAAAGTTCCCATTGAAATTGAAGGCATGTATGTAACCGTAAAATTTAAAGACGGTGAAAAACGTTGGAAATTTGAGGAGATTCTGGACAGGCGCTACGAGAAAGAAATCGTTGTGCATCCTCTGGATAGCAGCGACACGTATGTTATTACCTTTGAGTAGATGTCTTTGGTTAAGACGTTCTTAGGTTGCCCAGTTGGAGCCGACGAGGTTGGTGGTATGGTATGGCCGGATTGGGACCTATGTTCTTTGATGCCTATGGTGGGGTGACCGCTCAGCGTTCTTGTGGGTAAGTAACACAGATAGCTGACAAAGTGAAAGGCTGATAAAGTCTTACATGCCAGGATTCCAAGGAACTTACTAGAATGAGACTTGCCGTGTTTTGCCTGCCTTTTCTATAAAGTCGGAGTGTAAGCAGGTGGAGCCCTGGGGAGTGATAGAAGGGGGCAGGGTGCAGCGTTTCTAGCGCGCTCGGAATGCTATTCGTTTTTGAATGTTAAATTTTAGGGGAATATAGATTATGGAGACATCTGACCAGAAATTTGAGCCATCTACGCACTTGGCCTGGTTTATGATTGTAGTGCGGGCCTTAGGAGTGGTTCTGGCCTTGGCACTGACAAGCTGCAACAACGTTAAATCGCTGTTCACTCCTTTGCCCTTTGATGGTGAGGATATCTCCATTATTTTGACGGCAGCAGTAGTTATCTATCACATAGCCGCAGGTTCTTTTATTTGTGTCTACAAGGGCAATGGAACTCCCATGTGGGGGGTGTTAGTTGCTGACGTTGTCCTAGGGTACATTTTAACCTTTTTCTACGGGCCTGCTTACTTAATGCTAAGCTTCACCATGCCCATATTGATGGCCTATTGCTTAGTTGGCAAGACCACGGCTGTGCTATTTGGTTCTGCATTCAACACTTTGGTTTACATTGTGGTAGCTGCGGCTGCTTTTCTCAATCGTGTAGAGCATTTATCCGACGATACAACGGGCTATTTTATAAGGCTCAGCATCGCCCAATTGATCTGTGGATACCTGATCATATGGATATGCTGGGTAGCCGTCCAGGAAAGCCTAGAACGTTGCAACAGCGAGAGTAGCCTTCAGCGCGAGAAAGATTTTCTTTTCCAGGAGATTCAAAATACCAAGATACAGAATGACCAGGTTGTGGCTGATCTGGAGGATCGGGAGAACAAGTTGCGCATGGCTGGTCGCGATAACGCCAGCCTGAAGGAGGAACTGGATATCAGCCTCAAGCGTCTGCAGGAGGCCCGGGTGGCCTTGCAGGACACCGAGAAAGCGGCCGAAGAGCAGGGACAGAGAGCTTCTCAAGCTGCACGGCGAGAAAAATTGCAGATTCAGCGTCAGTTGGCTATTTTGCAACAGCGCCTGGAGCGTCAGATCCGTTTGGTAGAAGTTTCTCGCAAGTTATCTGGTAGCTTAGCCCTTTCCGATACACTTCTCACCTTAACCGAGCAACTGCAGACCTTCCTGCCCTGTCAAAGTTGCGTTATTTTTATGCTGGATGAAGTTGAGGGGCAGAAGAAACTCTTTGCCGAGGTGGCAGCCAGTCCATTTACAGATACTTTCCGCAATTATAGTTTGCAGATAGGTGAGGGCGCCCCCGGTTATGCGGTTTCGCGTTTGCGTCCGTTTAAAATTGATGACGGTAGCGTGAATTTGGATGGAGTTGTGGTTTCCACTGTTGTGGACAAGGAGCGTAGCGCATTGGTGGCTCCTTTGGCCGTTCCCGCTCAGACGATAGGTGTTATCTATTTAGGTCGGGCCGCAGATCATGCCTTCACTGAAGATGAGCTTGATCTTTTAGTAGATTTTTCGGAAATGGCCAGCGTTTCTCTGGGCAACTCTATTCTTTATCAGCGTGCTGTAACCCAGGGCTTGCGCGATCCCCTCACCAAATGTCACAACAGCCTCTTCTTAGAAGAGCGTATGCGCGAAGAATTGAAGCGCGGTAATCGTTACATGTACTCGGTTTCACTGTTGCTTTTCAGCTTAGATGGTTTCAATCAGATCGTCAATTTAGGCCAGGATATTGCCGATAACGTACTGCGTGAGGTGGTGGAAGTCATCCGCAGGATCACTCGTGAGATTGATGTTTTGTCCCGGTTGGAAGGGGATACTTTTGCGCTTTTAGTCGATCATGCTGACCGAGTGAAGTGCGCAGAGGTAGGTGAGCGCATAAGGGCCTCTATTGCTGAACATGCTTTTGTTATGGGTGGTCAGCGCCTGAGGGTTACGATCTCGGTTGGTGCAGCTGGAAGTCCCCACGATGCAGCTAATGCAGAGCAACTGACCATGCGGGCTTCGTCAGCTATGCAGCAGGCTCAACAAAACGGTGGGGATCAGGTCTGCTTATGGAATTAGGAAAGTAAATTCGGTTAACTCGCTCATAGCAGTATCAACTGGAATGGGAAAGATTGTCATATAACATAAAACAGTGGTTGACAAACAGTGGTGTTGAGCTGGCCCGGGGAGCTGCAGCGGGTATGGCCATTACGGTCGTGGTTTTCTTCTGCTTCTGGACTCCGCCGCCTACCCCAAGGATAGGAGAAAAACAGGCCACAGTTATTATGCAATACGGCCCGCCCGATGAGATTGTTGCCACTGAACAGAGCCCCACAGAGAGGCAACACTATCCTTACACCTACCTGCGTTACCGCAGTGGTTTTTTTAAATCCTCTGTAACCGTCATTGTAATTGACAACGTGGCCGATCGTGTTTTAAACGTCACCCAAGATGGAGATGCCGGCTACTGAGTCACTGCGGTGC
>OMRK01000193.1 GCA_900313515.1 uncultured bacterium
CGCAGATAATTGGAAATAACCGCCAAATGAACGGCCATGTTTTCATTGGTAACAAAAATTTTATCATCGACCCGAAGATGGACGGGTGCGAAATTCCAAATTGCCTCTATGCCGCATCTTACCAGCAGATCGCATACACTTTGAGCGGCTTGGGCGGGAACCGTGATAATGCCTATATGAGGATGCAGGCGCTTACAAAAATTCTCCAACTTGGAGAGAGGCAATATCCTGCCGTCTTCTTGACCGATAATGTTGTCATCAATATCGAAAGCTGCCAGTATCTTCAAACCATAATCCTTAAAGCCACCGTAATTCAAGAGAGCTCTACCCAGATGGCCGGCTCCCACGATGATAGCCTGATCAATATCGTGATAACCTAAAAAATCTTCTAAGTCCCTGCGCAAAGCGACCACCGGATAACCTACTTTGGGACGTCCCCAAGAACTCACAGCCGCTAAATCCTTGCGCACCTGCACGTCATTTAAATGCAGACTGCTGGCAATAGCTGAGGCAGAAACATACTCTTGCTCGGGTGGCAAGGTGCAGAGATAGGAAACGTACATGGGCAGGCGTTGTATGATCTGCCTGGATATGCCGCTAAAATTTTTCATCTGCTTATGTAACCTCAACTTGCAAAATGTGTCCGTGCCCCGGTGCTCCTTGCTTTCTTCAGCCCTTCACTTCACCACCAAAGTAAACCACAAATAAAGAAATAGTTCAAGGGTTATTTATAAAAAAATATCGATATATTTTTAAATAAAAAACAATTTACATTATCCCAAAGCGGTCAACGCCTGCCGCTTATCCAGCTCAACCTGGTTGACAAAAGCCTGGGAATTGGGGAAATGTACCTGACCGCGGAGCATCTTGACAAAATTAACCTCCAAATGCCAACCGTAAAGTTCATCGGAACCAAACCGGTCCGGCTCGGTTAAAAGACAAACTTCTAAAATGTCGCGCCCGTGATCAAAAGTTGGACGGTTGCCCCAGTAAGCCAGGGCGGGAATAGCGGCTGTATCAGACAAATTATGGGAGCTGAAATGGTTAGCCTCTTGCCCACAATAGTTGTCCGATCTAGACAACTGACACAGAGCGGCAAAGACCCCGCGAGGCGGATGTACCAGCAAGTGTGAAATTTCAATATTGGCAGTGGGTATTCCCAAAGTTCGACCGACCTTGCGACCATGGACAATTATCCCATCCAGTTGGTAATAACATCCCCACAACTGACGAGCTTCATCCAGTTTTCCCTTTTTAACCAGATCGCGCAACAGGCTGGAGGAAACGGCCAACCTCTTCGACTCCCATTCGGCAAGGTCAATACTTAAACGTGGTAAGACATCAACCCTAAACCCCAGAGAGCGACCAAATTTCCTTAAATCCTCCACACCGCCAGCAGCACCATAGCCAAAACGGTAATCATCACCAACCACTACAAGCTTAGCATGCAACTTACTAGCCAAAATTTTGGAGGCAAATTCTTGAGGAGACATGCGGGCCATATTCTCATCGAAAGGCGCCGCCACCCACTCAATCCCCGCTGATCTAATCCTGCGCAGACGCTCTCGACAAGTGCACAGCAACTCTACAGGATGGTCGGGACGTAGTAGGCGGCTAGGATGGTCAAGGAATGTAAAAGCCAACGGCCGACAGCTCTTCCAATCGATCTGCTCATCTGTCTCCCCACTGTCAAACACATGACAAGAGCCAGAACAGATGCCGACGACATGCTCAAAAAGCTGCCTATGTCCCAAGTGCACACCATCAAAAAAGCCCAAAACCACCACACTGGGCAATGGGCTATCATAATCTTCTAAACTATTTCCCCCACCTTCCAAAAGATTGCTGCAACTAAACATACAAACTTATATTCGGCGCTGGAAGCTCAAAATCCGCACATCTCCGGCGGTTTAAGTAAACTCTAGCTACCCGGTCTGTGCACAGAAACAGCACCAAGTTTTATTCATCGATATAGGCCTCGATGCCCGCCCCTTTCAAAGCCTCAAGCTTCTCGGAGGCTTCTTTGGCACTGGAATAAGGAACACTGGTCACCCGATAAACGGTTCCATTCTCTACAGGCACCTCTTTGATTTCGTAGGCAACCCCTTCCCGCTGAAGCTGTTCAACCAAAGAGTCTACAGTCTCTCTCAAGTGGAAAGCCCCAAAAAGGAGCACCTTGCCGGCATTATCATCAGCAGGAGCTCCAGTTACCGTATTGACAGGTTCAGCCGTATGGTTGACAGCGCCGTTCCCCCCTTCAGCTCCTCCGGCTCCGTCGACGACTTTGGCTCCATTAACAGCCACACCACCACCGGCACCACCAGTAACCGCCGGCTCCTCCTCCGGAGTCACCGTCAGAGCACCCTGATCAGCTCCCCCGGAGCCATTCGAACGGTTCAGCACACCGGCCGCGTTGATAACAATACCGCTACCTTCGCCATTCACAGGTTCAGCTACCACGGCCTTGCCGTTGGCCTCGTCAAGATTGGTACCATCGATTTCAGCCTGCAGATTGGCAGCGCTATGCACCCAGGGACGCGGAGTGGGCGCTCCAACTCCAGAGGTAGTTATGCCCTTGTCATCAGCTAAATACTTTTCTATGGCTCGCTGCCCCAATAACTGTCCGACCACCACCGCAGCCCAGATCAAGATGAGGGAGGTCAAGATCATGCGCGGCCAAAAACTGCTGCCTTCTTGCTTAGCCATAAAAATGAAAACCTATCCTGTCAGAATTACAATTCCAAATTTTCCTGAATGCGCTCCAGTTTAGCGGGTATGTCACGCCGCCAAACAGACTCGTGAGCAGATTTATCCAGGATGCAAACCAGCACAGCCCCTTCCTTCAAGGGATAAGCAGCTAAAAGCTGGCTCTCCGTATCAATGACCATGGCAGCCCACGGCTTGAGGCTCAGCTCTCCTAAATAGGCATTGACCGCTATTCCCATCTTTCCTACCGCCAAAGCGATATCGTCACAATCCTTGGTGGTCGAATCGACAACAATATCGTCCCAAATCACCACTGCATCGAAGAAACTGTCTATAACGGTCAGCCCCAACAAAGCCTTGTTCAGATTATCTCCGGCCACCGAACTGCCGGCATACCGCAACGACCCAACTTCCTGCGAATGTATGGACAAGGTAAGACCATCAGCAGAGGGATAAAAATCGAAGCTGGAACCCTCACAGGCAAAGAAGATCCGTTGTACGGCTCCGAGCTCTTGCTCTTCGGCTGGTCCATTTATATTTTCCAAAAGCTCAGGCTGGAAGGCAGCCATAGACTCGGCATCAGCGAAGGTATCCATGCTTCCCAAGAAAGGCATGCCATCATCGGCCACAATCATGCCCGACGCCTCGCCATTACTACTGAGCTCATTTAAGGCCGCCTCCAAAGCATCGGTATCGTCACTTTCCAGAATATGCTCACGGAGCTTGGCCAACGTACTAACAGTTGCATCACTGGGAGCGTTCAAGAACGGCTCGACGGGCAGAATATCCTTACCCTGAGTGTCAGCAACGGCAGCGACTCCAACTTCCACCGGTTCAAGAGCAGCTTCAACATTGGGTTCAACACTTAACTTCTTGGGATTTATTTCAAGCTTGAGAACAGGAGCCGAACCACGCCCGGCAGTGGCAACGCCCACAGTAC
>OMRK01000195.1 GCA_900313515.1 uncultured bacterium
CGGATATGAGGTCGTTTACCACACCGCCTCCAAGGCGGGAATCTGGGGCGCCTACTCCGAGTACGAGCGTATAAATCTTTTCGGTACTCGCAATATTATCGAGGCCTGTCGCCGACATGGCATAAAAAAGCTCATCTACACCAGCACCCCCAGCGTAATTTACCACCCTAAGGCAAAAATCGAAAATATCCGGGAAGATGTGCCCTATCCTCAACAGTTTGAGTGTGCCTATGCTCAAACCAAAGCCCAGGCCGAACGCGAACTACTGGCCGCTAACGGATCCGAGCTAGCCACCGTGTCTTTGAGACCTCACCTAATTTACGGTCCCGGCGATCCCCACCTGATCCCCCGCGTAGTAGAGCGGGCTTTCGCCGGTCAGTTGCCCCAGGTTGGAGACGGCACCAACATGGTCGATCTTACCTATATCGACAACGCGGCCCGCGCCCATATCGACGCCTGTGAGCACATGGAGACTTGCGCTGGTAAGGCTTATTTTATAAGTGATGGTCAGCCAGTCAATTTGTGGAGCTGGATTCGTCAACTCTTGGAAGCGGTAGGCGCCCCGCCAATTAAGCGCACCGTCCCCTACGGCCTAACCTGGGGCGCAGGAGCCCTGCTGGAGGGTATTTACAAGGTTTTGCGCATAAAGGAAGAGCCCAAGATGACCCGCTTCACGGCCTCACAACTGGCGACTTCCCACTATTTCGACATAAGCAATGCCCGCCGAGACTTGCGATACAATCCTCAAGTTTCCGGTGAAGAAGGCTTTAAGCGGCTAGTAGCCTGGATTAAAGAAAAGGATGCCAAAACTCTGCACCACTAGACCGGCCTTCACTGTCACCTGTAGTGACTCCCCGAACGCCATCATGTACTATCAAAACCGTAACTTGAAGCCTTAAGGTTACAGAAGAAACCACTGCCCAGGCTTTAGTTACATATATAAGGCGGCAGGGGGACACATACAAGGGGATGGCTCGGTGGCTCCTAAGAAGCGCCCCCTCTATCGTTTAACATAAACAGAAACGGAGAAGCTTACAAAATGAGCTTTATTGTCCCGCTCGGTACGGCGGTTTTTATCGTCATTTTTCTGATCTTGATGAGCGTTGCATACGTAAAAGCTCCGCCTAACCAGGTATTCATTGTCTCCGGTCTGAACAAGCAACCGCGCAGATTTTCTGGCACGGCCAGTTTTATCGTTCCTTTCGCCCAACGCCTGGACAAACTGCCCCTTTCTCACATAGCCTTGAATATCCGCACGACCGCTCCTCTTATAACTAAGGATCTAATCAAAATAAAACTTGAGGCCACTGCTGAACTCCGGATCACCCCCACCGACGAAGGCCTCACGCTGGCGGCCCAAAACTTCTTAAACAAAACCGAAAGGGAAATTGCTGAAAGTGCACAGCTTCTCGTGCTGAGCAGCCTAGGTGAGGCAACTTCTGAGTTTGCTCTATCCAGTCTAGTTTTAGACCGTTCTCTCTTTTCTAAACAGGCCACAAGCGCCATATCCGGCAATTTGAAAAAGTTAGGACTTGAGCTTATTTCCTTCAATGTCCAAAATATTACCGACGACCAAAAGCTTATCGAGACCATGCTTGAAGATAGCGCCGCCAAGCTCAAGGAAAACGGCAAAACTGCCGGTTCCTTCGATAATGCTACCGAAGAAATGCTTAAGCTGGTCAAGACCCACACCCAGTTCCGCAGCGGCGTGGGCTTCGATGTTCACCAACTTACCAAGGAACGTCCTCTAATCTTGGGTGGTGTAAGGTTACCCTACGAGAAGGGGCTGCTGGGCCATTCCGATGC
The DNA here is from genome assembly GCA_900313515.1 of uncultured bacterium. Lineage (GTDB taxonomy): Bacteria > Vulcanimicrobiota > Xenobia > Xenobiales > Xenobiaceae > Bruticola. The sequence goes on from OMRK01000195.1 coordinate 1,807, forward strand.
CGATGTTTTGGTGCATGCCGTGATGGATGCTCTCTTAGGAGCGGCCAAGCTAGCCGATATAGGCGTGTGGTTTCCCGACACCAACCCTCAATGGAAAGATGCCGACTCCTTAAAGCTGGCCGCTGCCGTGGCCGATAAGGTACGTTCCAAAGGCTATGAAATTATTAACATTGATGCCATGGTTATAGCTCAGGCTCCCAAAATTTCACCTCACTTTGAGGAAATGGCCAAAAATATAGCCAAAGCTTTGGACGTAGAAGCAGAAAGCGTCAATGTGAAGGCTACCACTACAGAGAAGATGGGATTTTGCGGGGAGGGGCTGGGTATGGCCGCCATGGCCTCGGCCTTGCTGAAAAAGACCGCCTAACCATGACCATGGCATCTTTTGCCCACGTCGACTTGCCGAAACATGCCGTAAAGCCCTGCCCTCGTTGTTGCCCAAGGGGCAGGATTATAACCCCAAGCAATACAATCTAGCCCGCACGTTTGCAGTGGTCTATATATTTTCCCATTCAGCGTACTCAACTGATGGGGATGGGGTGCACCTTCCTCCACTCCTGCATCCAAGATAATAATTCAAAATACGCTGAAGATCTTTATAAAAGTTGGTAAGAATGGAGGTTCTGCATTAGGTCATGTTATCAATGGGCCTTTTAATTCCAATCGGTATAGGTCTCCTTATCGTCATATTTTTCCTGATTTTAGTGAATGGCGCATACGTTAAGGCTCCACCGAATCAGGTGTTCATTATTTCCGGCATGGGCAAGCAGCCGCGCGTATTTTCCGGCACGGCCGGCTTTATGATGCCCTTCCTGGAGCGTTTGGATAAACTGTCGCTCTCCCAAATGACCGTAGACATCCGCACCGAAACTCCCGTTCCCACTAACGATTTTATCAATGTTAACGTTGACGCTGTGGCCAAGGTCCGAGTCCTGCCTACCACCGAAGGAATCAACTTAGCGGCTAAAAACTTCCTTAACAAGACCGAGAAAGAGATCGTTCACGACCTGCAGGATTCCTTGCAGGGTAACATGCGCGAAATTATCGGCACGCTCGACCTGCGCAGCTTGAATACCGACCGCGACTCCTTCTCCAAGCAGGTAGTTATTGCCGCCTCCTCCGACATGGAGAAACTGGGGATTGAAATCATTTCCTGCAACATCCAGAATATCACCGATGAAAAGGGCCTTATCGATGCCCTGGGCGCCGACAACGCTGCCAGAATCAAGAAAGATGCCGCCATTGCCAAAGCTGTAGCCGATAAGGAGGTAGCTATCGCTCAAGCCAAGGCCGATCGTGAAGCCAATGAAGA
>OMRK01000196.1 GCA_900313515.1 uncultured bacterium
AGGTTATCGAGTGTATCTTGAGCGGCTTGCAAACCGGCAAAAGTAAAGTCCAGACGAGAACGGTAATGCGTAGAGAAGAGCAAGTAGCGCACAGCCAGCGCGTTCCAGGACTTGCCAGAACTATTGTTTTTACCATCAAACAGATCACGCAGCTTGAGGAAATTGCCCAGGGACTTACTCATCTTCCTGCCCTCGACCTGCAGGTGTTCGGAGTGGAGCCAATACTTGACAAAGTGTTCACCCGTACAGGGCTCGGTCTGGGCTATTTCATTCTGGTGGTGTGGGAAAATATTATCCACTCCGCCCGTATGAATATCTAAGTGAGGTCCAAGATACTCGGTACTCATGGCTGAACATTCAATATGCCAGCCGGGACGGCCCTTGCCTAAATCGGGGTAATCATTCCAGAACACATCGCCATCGCCCTCATCCCAGGCCTTCCAAAGAGCAAAATCAGCCGCAGTGTCCTTGTCGTACTCATCTTGAGCCACCCGAGCTCCGCTCTGCAGCTCACCTACCTTAATATGGGCAAGTTGTCCATAATCCTTAAACTTAGATATATCGTAGTAGATAGAGCCATCATCGGAACGATAAGCATAACCTTTAAGCAAAAGCTGACGGATCATAGCCACCATGCGCTCCACGTGTTGAGTAGCCCGAGGGTAATAGGTAGCAGGCTCTATATTTAGGCTACGCAGATCAGCAAAGAAGGCATCAATGAAAGGCTTAGTAATTTCGCCCAGAGGCACCTTCTGGGTTCTGGCCTTGCGGATAGTCTTATCCTCGACATCGGTTATATTCATAACATGAGTTACTTCGTAACCCCTAAATTCCAAGTAACGGCGCAGAATATCCTCAAAAACGTAGGTACGAAAATTGCCAATGTGAGCATAATCGTGCACCGTGGGACCGCAGGTATACATACCAACCTTACAGGGCTTGCCAGGCTCGGTCTCCGCTATAGGATGGAATTCCTCCAGAGTACGGCTCATGGTATTAAAAAAACGGATCGTCATAACTTAGATACTACCTCTGAAACCAAAATCTTTAGTTTACTGAGGTGTAAGTTTACACGTTCCCCGCCTAAATTGCAATTTGGCCAAGCATCCAGAATTAACTATTCCTCTTCGTTCTGAGGAACGGCCACTATGTCATACTGGAGAGTGTAAGCACCGACATCGCTATTATTTGTGTCATTCAATCCACTCAAAGCTTCTTCATTGCTCAGCGAACCCTGGCTTACCGCATTTGTCTCCGCTCTATCCTGCAAGGTCATTCCCCTCTTGTTCAGACTGCGGGTGAGTTCTTCCAAACGTGCCGATTTCACCACCAAGGTTACATTAGGTTTATTGGTTACGACTCTAAAAGCCACAATACAGTCAGCCAAAATCTGGCTCTTAAGAACCTTAACCGTTGTTCCACCAACGCTAGCTGACGTGGAGCTGAAGACTTTATCGGGAGATACCAAAAAACTCTTTATATCGCTAGCGCTCAACAAAGCACCAGTGTCTATCTCACGCCGAATTAACCACTTATGAGGGCAGGTACTGGCACTCTTGCAAATGCCTGTCCCAACCTCGTAGCCATACCTGGCCTTGTGATCTTCTGGACTCAGAACTGCCGCATAGTACAAAATATTCGTCTTCCAACTCGGGCGACCAGTGCTGTCACGCCCAAAGTAAGCAGCGCCGCCCGGATTGTCCCCCTCCGGATTGGACTTATAAGCAGAGAGCATCCATAGGGCCTGACCATAATGAATCTTGTCAGTTATATCAGTACCTCCGGCCCATGCGCTGTAACCGGGAGTGGAATTATCACTTGCTGTGTAATTAGAATAGGCAGCCACTCCCATCTTACTGAAACAGGTGCGCCGAATATCATCCAGGGCGAATATACTGACCTTACGCATCATGCTCTGGGTCACATGCCGCCCCTCGACACTACGCCAGGAGTCCAGACCGTACTGTACCATGGTAAAAAGCACAACCATAACGGCACTAAACACCCCAGTAGTGATCAAAACCTCCACCAAGGTTGTCCCCAACCCTTTATATCTATGCCTGCCCTCTAAGTTGACCATACAGATCGTTCTCCCTACCGGCCCAATTCCCTAAGGCTAGCCAATCAAATTCAACTTACAGCCAGCTCCCATTTATCCACCACCTGAACCGCCCACCAACTGGCTCACATTATAAAGGCGGCTCATCTCACAGCGCAGAATCCCCATGCCACGGGCCTGATTATACTCATTTTTGGAACCACCGTAAGCATTGCTGCTCACTTTGCCAGAAGTTCTCTCTTCAGCTTCCAAAGCATCTATGGCCCCGCTATCTCCCCACCACACTGTAGCATCAAGCTTAACCAGATCGTTGCTAAAACCAGAGTCCGCCCCAGACGAACCAGAGCCACCCGTTGAAACAGCTATGGGAGTCACACTAAGTTCCCAGACAAAGGTGGTATTGTTGAGCAACTTGATTCCAGAGCAGAGGACGCCAGGACTACCACCAGTTAACTTACCCAAAGCTGCTTTGTATGTCTCATCAACCGCTATAGTTTTTCCATCGGCAGTCTGACCGGACCCCTTAGTTATGATATCGTTTACCTCTTTGGTGAGAACTGTCTCGGCCACAATCACGCCCGCCGTCAAATCGGTCGATTTTTGGCTAGCTCGCATAGATCCGGTAAATACGGCCATTATCAGCAAAAGCGTTACAGATAGGATACCAATGGAAACCATGAGCTCAAGCAGGCTGAAGCCACCTGCCCTGCGTTCCCTGCAACGCCCCACTCCGGCGCGTTCTCTCATATAAATAATGCGTCTAAAAGCAGTTCCGCTCATCCCCACTTCCTCTGCAAGCCAATTCACATTCAATGCATCTCAAACCAAGTTCCAGCTAGCCCAAACCGTTCCACAGAGAACGGCATTGCAAACAACCGCCCCCGCTCCGCAGTCCCCCCCGATTTTACCATATTCTATATATTATTGACATCCCCCCTAAAACGACTTCTTCTCAGCCGTTTCCCAGATACGCCATCCCTGTTCTACGCTAAAATGGTGGCTTTGAGAGCTTCACATAAATTTGCTCTTTCACCACGGCCGCCCACCGCTACTTCCTAGCTGGATTGCTTCAATAGCTTCAAAGCTGTACGCAAGGTGTCCAATCCCTCGCCCTGCCTACGAACCACTTCCTCTAAACTAGCAATCCGCTCAAACAAGGCTTCAATCGAGCAATCACTTTCCCCAGATTTAGAGGTTCTAGCCGTCACGGTGCCGCCATTTGTGACCAAAGTACTGCTAAACTCCCTAATCTGACCATCCAGCCTTTCTTCAAGCTCCCGCAGCTCCTTCAAGGAAGCAACCCTTGAGAGCATGTCATTGAGCTCAAAGCGAAAGCTATCCAACTCCTCGGTTACTTCACGTTTGAAACCAGACTCATCGAGTTGCTGCGAATGACGCATCTGAGCCAATTTTTGTCGCAAGCCGACTTCCAGCCTATTGATACGTTCCGAAAATTCCTCAGCTAAAGTTTCCATACTAATCAGCCTCTTAAACAACGCTAGCTATCACTCAAACAGCCCGCCTAAACAAAAAAAAGCAAGAAGGAAATTGCCCCAAAGACTCGCAAAACTGCGCTATGCAACAGACGCCCTTTCCAGAGAACGCTTCCCTCTCCCTGCTTCAAAAATACGTGAGGCAAAAATGCCAAGAGAGGGGATTTGACAAGGCCGAAGATCTAGAAATATGGCTCCTGCTTACCGAAGAAGTAGGTGAGCTCTCTAGAGCTATACGTAAGAAAAGACAACTGTTCACCGAAGTACGGAATCGCGAGAATGCAGACCAGATGTCGCATGACGCCGTCCAAAACAGTCAAGCCATCTCTGTGCAAGGAAATCTGGCAGAAGAAATGGCTGACGTGCTCAGTTATCTGTTGGATTTGGCCAACCGCTTTAACGTAGACTTAGAGCAAGCCTTCAGATTAAAAGAATCTGAAAACGACAAGCGTGAATGGTTATAATCTATCTTCGGCCCTACGCCCCCAAAAACTATTAGATTCCGTTTTCCCCCTTGCGTCCATAACCATCGGCTCAACCCCAGGATTGTGCCGGTGAGTCGGCAAAAATTAGCATTCTGGCTCTCAGCCTAAGCCGAATTCCCTATGCACCGCCCGGGCCGCTACTTCCAGAGAACTTTCTGGAACAACTACCGAAATGGTAATGTGAGAATCGGTGCTGTAGTAAAAATCTGCACCACCATCCGCCAAGGCCTTGCAAATGCGTAACATCACACCTGGTTGGCCACGCATGGCCTGTCCAACTACGGACAACTTGGCACATCCCAGAAGCATAGAAAAACTGCACCCGAATTTCTCCAAAAGCTTCTTGGCCACATTCAAATCGCTGTTGTTGATCAAAAAGGTTACTTTGTCACCGGCGACATTGATCATGTCCAAAGAAAGCGAAGCCTTGGCGAGTTCATCGAAAAGTTCCAAACGGTAATTGCGCAGATCGGCAGCGGCCTGAAAATCGATACTCACCATAGCGTAACCAGGCACACTCACTATTCCGGTTACTACGCGCTCTGAGCTCAAACGACGGTCATCTATTTTAACGTTGGTACCAGCAGGATCAGTCTCTGCACCAGCGTTTTCCATGGTTAAGCAAGTAGCAGAACCTTCCGCTACTCCATTCACAACTTGCTTGACCAGGTTGGAAGCTTCATCTTCAACTCCCTCTCCCATGGCCTCTATGCTAGTGCCGGGTGCGTCGCTGAAAGTTGAGCGCACTCGCAAAGGCACAGAATGAGACTGGGAGATTTCCACTGCCCGAGGATGCAAGACTTTAGCACCCTCATTAGCCATCTCACCAACCTCGCTATGGCTGATCTTATCTAAGACCTTAGCTTGGGGCACACAGCGCGGATCGGCGGTCATGACCCCTTCCACATCGGTGAAGATATCCACGCGATCGGCTCCAACTGCCGCTCCCAGAGCCACAGCGGTGGTGTCACTGCCACCACGTCCTAAGGTGACCACTTCGCCTTGCTCATTTATCCCCTGGAAGCCAGCTACCACCGGAATCTTGCCCTCCTGCAGAGCCTTGAGCAAGTTACTGGGATCTATGCTTATAATGGAAGCCTGACCGTAGCTGTTGCCAGCTAAAATCCCCGCCTCAGGACCATCGAAGGCTTGGGCCTCGAGACCCTGGCTACGCAGGTAGTGACTCACCACTACAGCCGAGATGACTTCGCCACAAGCCATAAGCATGTCGCGCTCACGAGCAGAACCGCTGGTCTGGTATGGAGCTACTAACCCCAGCAAGCTGTCTGTGGCGTACGGAGCAGGACGTCGCCCCATGGCCGAAACTACCACTATAGGAGAATTTCCCTGCTCTATCTCAACTTTAACCTTCTGTGCCAAAGCCTGCCAACCGCGCTCTGAAGCAGTCGAAGTACCCCCAAATTTCTGTACAATTACCGCCATCAGCTCTGCCGTCCGCTCTCTGCCTGCAGCTCAATCCAAGCTTGGGCAATATTTACCGCATTGGTGGCCGCACCCTTGCGCAAATTATCGGCCACTACCCACATAACTAATCCGTTTTCTGAAGTAGGATCACGCCGGATCCTACCTACCAAAACATCATCTTGATGTTCCCCATCCAATGGAGTGGGATAGATTCCCTCGGAAGGATCATCCAACAAGCGCACACAAGGTGCTTGAGACAAGATAGCTTTGGCTTCTTCAACGGAAGTCGGCTTAGAGAAGCCCACATGCACCACCTCAGAATGGGCAAAAAAGACAGGTACGCGCACGCAGGTGGCAACAACCGGCAAGTTGGGCAATCCGAGAATTTTTTTAGTCTCGTTGACCATTTTGGTTTCTTCGGTTGAATTGCCATCGATATCGAAACTGCCGATCTGCGGGAAAAGATTGAAGGCTATGGGGCGGGGGAAAACGCTCTCCTTCTTCGCTAACTCTCCTGCCGCACTCTGGGCGCAATGTCCCGAGACAGCTTCGCAAGCCTGCAAAAACTCAGTAGCCTGCTGACGCAGTTCCTTAACCGCCTCCTTGCCGGCTCCAGAAACGGACTGATAAGAGGCCACACTGAGCGAAACTAATCCCCAAGCCCGGTGCAAAGGCGCCACAGCACTCATCATCTGAATAGTGGAGCAGTTGGGATTGGCTATAATCCCATGATTTTCCTTAATAGTTTCTCCATTAACCTCAGGAACAACCAAAGGCACATCTTCATGCATGCGGAAAGTCGAGGAATTATCTATAACCAAAGCTCCAGCGGCGGCGGCCTTTTTCACATAATCGGCAGACGCAACATCACCACCGGCAAACAGAGCAATATCTACCTGACTGAAATCAAACTCGGCAATGTCGGCCACCGGCAAAAACGAACCACGGAACTCAACCTGACTACCAGCTGACCTGGACGAAGCTACCGCAAAAACTTTGTCGATAGGCAACCCACTGCGCTCGGCGAGAACCGTAAGCATGGTTCCACCTACCAGGCCAGTAGCCCCGACCACTGCAAAATTGTACTTTTCTTTCATAGGAAATCGTTATACCTCAAAATACAACAGGCTGCCCTTACACTGCAGCCCTAAAATAGATCTGGAATTCAAACTGGAAATGTAAAGATATCTGACTCAATCAAGCAGATTTTCCAAACCGGTATTGAGTCCCTCAAGCTCACGTATTTTCCGAATAGCTAGAATAACACCAGACATAAAGGACTCACGTGATGAAGAACTATGGTGAAGCGTAAGCGTTTCGCCCTGCCCGCCGAAAATAACCTGCTGATCGGCTACATATCCAGGCAAACGCACGGAATGGATGCGAATCCCGCCAAACTTTCCGCCTCTGACTCCCTTGACCGTTTCATCACTTTCAACCGGCGAACGGAACTTGCCGTTGGAAGCCCTGGCCATAACCTCTGCCGTATAAAGGGCGGTACCAGAGGGCGAATCCACCTTGCGCTCATGATGGCTCTCGACAATTTCAGCCCATTTAAAGTACTTGGAGGCCATCTTGGCGAACTTTATCATGAGAACCGCACCCAGAGCAAAGTTGGGCACGAAAAGGACGGGCACGTTGTACTCCTTTACTAAGGAACTTATTTCTTCAAAATCGAAGTTGGAGATCCCGGTGGTGCCGACCACACAGGCAATGTTCTGCTTGATCGCCCTGGAGACAACCTCTCTAATAAAGCTTCCTGTGGAAACATCCACCAAGACCCCACCCCTGGCCTTTTCTAAGGTACTGTCGATATCGATGGAAACTTCTACTCCACATGGATCGCCTGTTATAAGTTCACCAATATCTTCACCCAAATGACGCGCATGCCCTATGGCCCCCACTAATTCCATACCCACCTGCGTAAGCACGGTACGCACAATCTCACGCCCCAGCCTGCCTGTAGCACCGGAAACAACCACCGGAATAGAAGCCAGCATACTAGAATTTACCACCTTTCACGAAATACGCACTCTCAAACTTCTGCATCGGCTAATTACCGAAAATCTGCGTCTTCAACCTACTCAAATCTATGTTCTGGGTGCGAGCTGCCCGACGGCGACGCCGTTCCCTGCTATCATCGGCTTCCTCCGACAACCTATCGCGACCGCTTTCACTTCTTCTACGGTGCGAGGCTTCCGCTGCTCCATCAGCAGAGTTCTTCTCAGAGCGACGACGCCCAGAAGTTCCGAATAAACCATCATTTTCCCCCGCATCTTCTTCAAATCCAGGCGGAACCTCCAAACTGGGGAACTCTACATCGGATTCTACCTTGCCAGTTCCATGTTCGGTGGCCTTACTGGATACAGTATTCACGGCAGCCTTACCACTAACCTCGGCGCGGCTACTCGTTTGCTGGAAGTTCCAAGCCGCTCCCCGCCCACTTCCACCGACCGGATTGGCGTCTTTAGCCTGGCGACCGCTGTTTGACATGCTCTGCGCAGCAAGCTGTTCCTGCTCAACACGTTTCGCGGCCTCTTCCCGTTCCCGCTCTAAACGCTTTCTGGCCTCTTCACGGCGCATCTGAAGTTCAAGAGCCACCCTATCTAACTCGGGCAGGGGTTCCCAAGGCAAAACATTAGGATCGGGCGCATCAAAAATAGCTCTCTTAATGCGCCTAACTTCGTCCGCCGATATGAAAACCAGAGGCACAGACAGCTTTATCCCTACCATACTCTTTTCACCTCTACCGTTCTTAAAAACTTACGCAAACCCGAAGCACATGGGCTTGTCGTTTAAATGCCAACACACCCTCTCGCCTGCCCGTTCGCTACAGGAAAGCAGATTCCGCTTAAATAGTAAAATTGATTTTCAAAAATAGAAATCGAAGCAAAGAAAAGGGGCACATACGCGACAAAATATAGTTGCTTTTTGCTCCAGTTTGGGGTAAATTATGGAAATGTTTGGTAAGTGGTTTAGAAACAGACGCAAAGCAGATAACTCTTCAAGTAGCGATAAATCAACCCCCAGCCAGGAAAATTCCTGCGTCCAGCAGGAGCCATCCGGCACTCAGCAAGTTCAAGACTCCTCCTCGCCCGATCCGGCAACACCTGGTTCCATCTCGCAAACCAGCTCTCTCCCAACCCAAGTGGCAGAACAGGGTCAAGACAGTTCCGAATGCACAACTCAACCTTCAAATTTGAGCTTGGAGCGAAATTCATCCGAATTTGTGGCTGCTGAGCAGAGTTCAAATGATACAAGCCAGGCAATTGCAAGCGATAAAGAGCCTGAAGCTTCAGCCTCCCAGAGTCCTACCCAAGGCGGCCTGCGTTCACTGTGGGAAGGCGCCCGCAGGCTAGCTCTCACTCCGGTCGATCCCTGGTTTAGCAAGGTCGCTCAAAGTCTGGATAAAACCCGCCAGCAGCTCGTGCATCAGGTGAGCAATTTATTCACCTCTTCTAAGCGCATAGATGAAGAATTCTGGGAGGAATTGGAAGACATTCTGCTCACTGCCGACGTTGGAGTCGGAGCCTCCACCCGCATATTAGATGAGTTACAAAAAGTCCAGAAGGAAAAGAGGATAAAAGAGCCAGAGGCTCTGTTTGACGAGCTTAAGGTCATAGTCGGAAAAATTTTGCGTATAAATGACTTAAAGGCTGATATTGACGGGAATAGCAATACAGACAGGGATGGCGAAGACAAAAATCGCGATACACTCGGCCTCCGCTTATCTCGCGAGCACCTGAACGTCATCATGATGGTCGGCGTAAACGGCGTCGGTAAGACAACGACAACTGCAAAACTTGCTGCCAAATTCAAGCAAGAAGGTTTCAAAGTCATTTTGGCGGCGGCCGACACCTTTAGAGCCGCTGCAGTAGATCAATTGCAGGTCTGGGCGCATAGGGTCGGCGTAGATCTTGTACGTCACCAAGAAGGTTCCGATCCTGGCGCAGTCGTTTTCGATGCCATTAAGGCCGCCCAAGCCAGGCATTGTAATGTGGTCCTTATCGATACGGCCGGTAGGTTGCACAACAAGGCCCATCTCATGGAAGAGCTGCGCAAAATCAGAAGAGTTGCCGACAAGGCTTGCCCGGGTGCTCCTCAGGAGACGCTCCTAGTGCTGGATGCTACCACCGGCCAAAATGCCCTTGAACAGACCAAAATCTTCAATCAAATCACCGAGCTTACCGGCTTAGTTATGTGCAAGCTCGACGGCACGGGCAAGGGTGGTATCGTCATAGCCATAGGCCAAGAATTCAATATTCCGGTGCGCTACATAGGCGTGGGCGAGGCCGTTGAAGATCTGCGCGAATTTGATCCTAGTCAATTTTTAGAGGCTCTATTTGCCGAACCGGCCAGCTACAAGGAACTGGAGAAGCAATTCAGCCACACAGAGCAATCTGATGATGCTGACAGGTAGCTTTATCTGGTCATGCCTAAGCTCTATTCGAAAAATGCCCTGCGCAAAATAGCTGGCTTATGCTTGAAATCGGCAGATGTGCTCATGGCCTCCGGTGCCGAAACCGCCCGGGTAGAAACTACGGTAAACCACATAGGTCGAGCCTGCAAGGTGCACGTGGAAAGCTACGCCACTCCCACGGGAATAACCGTTACTGTTGGTGATGACCGCACCATAACCATTGTTACCCGCGTCAGAAACCGCACCATCGACCTAGACAAGGTTGTGGCCATCAACAACATTTCACGTAACCTGGCCACCGGAAAGATAGCATTTCAAACTGCCGACAAGGCTGTAGATGAAGTGATCCGTCGGCCGAGGCTCTACAGCGACACCATCATATACATTTTTCAAGCCATCTGCTGCGCAGGCTTTGCCCTCCTCATAGATGGCCACCTGGCTTCGATTGTGCCCGCTCTGCTGGTCGGACTGTTGGCTACATACATGGCTGAGAAATGCAGTACCCTACCTCCGTTTCTGATGGTCTTCTTAAACGCTCTGGCTGTAACAGTTTTTGCTGATGCCTGCATGTTCTTTGACCTGGGCATAACCCACAAAGCCATAGTGATTGCCGGAATGGTTCCTCTCCTGCCCGGTCTTTCTTTAACCAATGCTATAGCCGATCTTATGGCCGGTGAGCTACTGGCTGGCATAGCCAGGACCACAGATTCTATGCTAGTGGCAGCGGCACTGGCGGCTGGTGCGGCAGTCGGAATAAGCTTAGGACAGTTTTTGCCATGGATGTAAACATTGGTGACTTTTTCATAGCCTGGGTTGGGGCCATCCTCGGCATAGCTGGCAGCGCGGTAACCTTCCGCATACCTGTGCGAGCCCTGTTCGGCTGCGTCATAGCTGGTATCTTAGGCTGGCAGGTGAGTTATATGTTGGGCCAGTGGGGAATTGTGCCGGTTTACTGTAGCTTTATGGGTGCAGTCACTATTTCCTTATGCAGTGAGATCCTGGCCCGGGCCATACGTATGCCAGCCACCGTTTTTGTGGTGCCCGGCATATTGCCTTTGGTACCTGGAACATTAACCTATGATTCCATGTACTTACTCATTCAAGGTAATTCCGATCAAGCTTTGGCTGCTGGCATGAAAGCCATGCTCATTGCCAGCGGTATAGCCGGAGGAATGCTCATGGGAACGGCTATTGCTAAAGGTTTTATCAATCCCAGCCTGCAAAATCTACACGCCAGCCTAAAAGATGACTTTGCTATATCGATACCTGAACTTATCGGAGAAAGCGAAAACGGATCGGAAAAATTTGGACCTGGGCAAACCTACCCCAAGCCGTTGAGCGCACGCCGAATTCAGCACATCCAAAAGCGCCGTAACAAATATAAACAGGCAGCCGAACGTGCCAGTTCTAAAAAATCAACACCTGCTTCCCAAGAGAACAGACGTTCTCCCCTAATTTGATTTCCACCTCGTTCAGAGAGCCCAGTCTTTGCCCTTCACTATCCGCACCTGTCAGAAACAAAAGCAGGGAAGGGGCTTCTAAACAAGAAGCCAAATAAGCTTGTAGTGTTTTGTGAGCGCAAGCTTATTTTCTAGTTCTTTAGGGAAAGGGGTAGCGCAGTGCCAGCTTTGCTTCCGGTAGGAAGCAATCTCCGCAACAGGTACAGAATCCACAGTCCTCTGGCTCAAACTAAGTATTGCAATATTTATGTGGCCCAGGATGGCCACTTAACCAATAAGTTCTGGGTCATCAAAGAGATCAGCATTTATGGATTCTCACCGGGAGATCGCTCGAAATTGAGCCAGTTGTTTCAGGCAGAGGCCTATCAAGCCTCCGCTCTGGATCATGTGTGCCTGCCCAAGCTCATCGATTTTTTTGCTCAGGGGCAATGCTTGTACCTGGTGCGCGAATTTGTACCGGGTTTTGATTTAGCCTCGCTTTTGGAGGGCAGAAGAATCCTTCCAGAGACTGAAATTATCAACGTAGGCATTCAACTTTGCGATCTTCTCAGCTACTTGCAAAGCAAAAATTCCTTAAATAGCCTTGGTAACGACCTCAAGCTCACCAACATTGTGATGCGCAACGATGGCCGCATTGCCATGCTGGATATAGGTTTTACAACGCTTAACGGCATTTTAAAGAGCGGTGAGGAGCAATTGCCAGCCTATCCTCCGCCCGAGCAGTTTACCGGCGCCTTCAGTAGCGAAAACAAAAAACTCGTCTACATGGTAGGAGCAATCTTGTACAACCTGCTCACCAATGTCAGTCCCAGCGGCGCCTCATTCGGACTGCCCGCTCTAGAAAGCCTGCGCCAAGGACTCTCAGCGTCGACTAAATCTACGGTCAGCAAGGCCATGCGCAACGATCCGCGTGATCGTTTCAATAATCTGTCCGACCTGCGCAACGGTTTGGTTAAGTCTTACCAGATAGCGGCTAAGCGAGCTGGAATGAAACCTACCGGTTCCATGGCCGGAGAGTCCTCGCCTCCGCCCAGCTGGCTTTGGATATTGGGCATGATTTTTGCCTGTCTGATAGGTGGGGCAATGGTGGTTATTTATCAGATGTTTTTGAGATAACATATAGGGCTGTCGCATAAAAGATACGGCAGCTCTTCTAGATCGGTGTAAATCTAGCCGTGGGGCTGGATTTGGGACTGGGCTGGCTTACAAACGCAGGCGGATTGGGATGTCGGAGAGTGTAAGGGTAGAATCGGTCTACGTTACCATCTCAAGATGGCTGGATTCACCAACAACCCAGCGTGTTTTCTCCGAAGGAGCGGAGAGCGACCAGTTTGCCTCCTTGACTTCCACAGCTGCTGGAAATGTGCTGGTGGAATCGATACCAGTAGGTAAGCTTGGCAAGATGATTTGTAAACCGAAATAAGGCAGGAGCAGATGTTTAATCCAGGTGCGATCATAGGTACTCATTACAAGGTAGTCCGCCTTTTGGGCCAAGGCGGTATGAGCAACATATACCTTTGTGAAGATACCCATCTTTTCAATAAGGTGTGGGCTGTCAAGGAATTTACGGCAACCTACGCCGATCCACAGGAGCAAGCCAATGCTTTGGGTAGTTTCGAACGTGAGGCCCGTTTACTGTCTGCTCTTTCGCACCCCAACCTGCCGACTATAAACGAGTATTTTCAGTTTCAGGGCCATTATTACCTGGCCATGGAATATTTGAAGGGCAAAGATTTAGGTAAGATTATCGAAGAGAATAACGGACCGCTGCCGGAAATGGACGTGGTAGACTGGGGCACCCAGATGGCCACGGTGCTTTATTACCTGCATTGCCAAAAACCCGTGCCCATTATTTTTCGCGACGTCAAACCTAGCAACATAATTATATTAGACGGCATGGTTAAGCTGATCGACTTCGGCATTGCCCGCCTATTCACCCCCGGTAAGCGTGGCGACACCATGCGCATAGGTTCCCCAGGGTACGCTCCTCCCGAGCAGTACAATGGTCAAACCGATCAGCGTTCCGATATCTACGCCCTAGGAGTCACTCTGCACCAGGCTATAACAGGTAAGGATCCTACGTTATCACCTAATCCCTTCGTCATTCCGCCGGTGCTCACTATTAACCCTCAAGCCTCTCCCCAGTTGGCGGCGATTATCGAAAAATCTACTCAGTTGGTTCCCGAAGATCGCTACCAGAGCATGCTGGAGGTCAAACGCGATCTGCGCAATCTCCTGATGTCTAAACGTGGCATGCGCGGCATGACCACTCCCAATATGGGCGCCGTGCCCCCAAATCTTATGCAGGCGACCGCACCTTTCTCCGTAGCCACTAACGGTCAGACCGCTCCCCAAGGAGCTCCGGTGGTAGCGGCCAACCAGCTTCCTCCCTCCAATGCGGCAGCTCAACCTGGGCAAGCTCAGCCGTCCGCACCTAGCAACGTCCAGACTCCGGCTGCACCGGCAGCAGATGGGCTTCGCGGTCGCACCAGCGTGGTCTCCCCTGCCAGCATGCCGCCCACCTCCATCCCTGGTCAGTCAGAAAAAGCTGTTGGTCCCGGATCTGCAGGTAACCAGAATGTTCCAACAACCGATACCTCCGTTGCGAATAACCGTCCGCAAGCACCACCAGTTATAGTGACGGTAGATGGAGGAATCCCAGAAGATAGCTTCGGCAGTAAGGTGAAACGTTTTCTTTTCCTGACTGCTAGTTGGGGAATAACCGCTGCCTGTGCGGCAGTGATAGTTGGTTTGTGGACTCCCTGGATGCCGACTCCAGCGCCTCTTACCTCCAGTGCCACCCAACTTACGGCTGCCCTGCTACCTAAGCAAGACGGTCTACCACCGCTGTCGGTCGATAATTACCGCTCTATTTATCAGTATGCTCCCGATCGTTTGGCTGCAGTTAAGGCCCTAGATGACTACTTAGCAAAGCATGGCGATGATCTTCCCGCCTCTTTACAGCGCCTCAATTTGGACGTGCTTAAAAGTCAGTATGCCTTAGAAGAAGAGACTCGAGGCGGTCAGACCTGTCTGCGCATGGTTGACAAGTCGTCTTCCAAGTCTGCTTCACAGCATTCAAATACAGCATCCCGAGCTAGCAGCTTCAAAAAACTCACCGGGGCAGCTAACACGATAGCTGTAATAGTTCCCGAGTCACCCGAAGCTGGCGCTCCCGTTCTGCGCGGTGTGCTCGCAGCTCAGAAGGCTTTACAGAATTATCACGGTTTCAGAGGACAGGGAGTGATGATCAATCCCATTGTGGAAGATGATCTAAGACAGATAGATTTTCGATTGTCCAGTCAGATTTTTGCCGACGCTCCTATGCCCCAGCCCAACACCTTCAATTCCCAAGCCATTCTAAGCTTAACCGACGTAAGTTCAATCTGGCAGGGAAGATCCAAAATTCAGGCTCCTAAGTTTTACACAAAGCTGGATAACTCCAGCAAAAGCGTTACCCCTGCAGCAGTAAAAAGCTCCAGTGTCAAAAAAAGTACGGTTCAAATAACCCTGCCAACGCTGGCCGACACTATGGGCGTTTCTGTGCAGCGCAACCACCCCACACAGCCTTTCTACACTTTGGACATTCAAGAGATAGCTCCCAAGCTCGCAGTTCTTCCTCAGGCAACCAACAGCAAGGAGCAAACGCCTTCCGAGCCGGAAAAGGTCAACAGCGGAGACAGCGCCGGTTCAAAATATTTCACAATACCAGATGTCCTCATTCCCAACGCTAAAAAAATTACGATAAAGGGACTGGCCGAGCAAAAGAAAGGAACTGTTTTTATCACTCTGGGGCAATATTTAGCAGCTAAAAGCAGCCTCCTTGAAGCTAAATTGCCGAAATCGCTACAAATCGTGATAATTGTACCATGGATAGAGGCGCTAAAAGGTGAAACCCAGCCAGACGCCTGGGTTAAGAACGGACAGCTACAAGTTTGGTCTCTGCTATCTTACGCCCATCCTCACAGTCAAGCAGTTGAACTGCTCAATACCGGGATTATCGACACTCGTGCAGTCAATATTGCCTCGGCCTACGCACAGTTGCAAGCAGCCGATGCCTTTACACTAGAAGCAGTTGGCTTGCGTAACTCTTCCGGAGTTTTCAAAGGTGTACTGGCCAAGTATGATTCAGGGATCAGCAAATTTGAAACTCTGCCGTGCCAAAGCTTTGATTGGAAAGCTGATGGCCTGCACCGCCACAACTCACAATGAGATTCCCTCTATTTCAAGATTACCAGGCTTCCGACCGAATAGGATGGAAGACCTGCTAAATCCCAATAAACGTGGTTACGTTTCAGGTCTGCTCCCCCGGTGGGACAGCTAGATGTTAACTGAAAACGGAGACAGCTCAAGGCTATGATTTTTAAACGGATTATCTACTGCGTAGCGGCATTTCTGCTGAGTTGTTCCTTGGGGCTTTTCATATCGGGAGACTTGGCTCATGGTTTGGGGCTTCCCACCGAAAAGCTGTGGATTAGATTTCTCCTTAGTTTTTTCGTAGGCTTGGTGGGAACACTCATCTTCTATGGTGCCTCTCAGAAGCTTATCCATCTGGCCGAAGAGACCGATCCAGACTTCACTCAGCAGCAACAACAGTGGGCTTGGCTTAAGCCCGCAGGTGTGGTAGCTCGCTCACCTTACCCGATAAATAAAGAACAGATTATCATAGGACGTGACATAACTTCCGATATACTACTGTGCAACGACTCCATATCTCGCCGCCATGCTGAAGTGTTGCGCTCTGCCGAAGGATGGAGCGTCCACGATCTAGGTAGCAGTAACGGAACCTTTGTAAACGGCCAGCGTATAGAAGCGGAAACCCTGCTGGCCGATGGCGATGTAATAACCCTTGGTGATGTCAACCTGACCTTTGAAGGCCCACGTCGTCCTCTTCCTCAGACTTCTCCCGAGCGGGTAAGCTCCATGCGTCCTATCGATCCCCAGAGCCTCGGCTTGGACGATTTGGACACGCAGGTGCAAACATCTTCCACGCTTCCGGTAAACGATCCTAACACCGAAGTATGGCGTCCACGCCCTGACGGCAGTCGCATGCCCAATGAATTCCCCGGCAACTACTAAGCCGACAACGCTATGAGCGATTCCTTCAGCCTTGAGAAACATGTACTGCCGAAAACTTTGATATTTGCCGGTGGTGTGGGCGGTGCGCGCTTCCACAAAGGTTTTTACGATCTTTTTTACGGTGCTAATCGTGTGAAGCAATCCTTGGGGCCTGATTCGGTAAGCCATGAACGCAACAACTTATCAGGTATCACTTGCAAGAAAAGTTCCCCTTATACTGGTTTCCATGACTGTACTCAAAGCGGCTCTAAGCCATGCTTTCCCAGTTTCTCTCCTGATTTTCCGCTCCATGCTGTAATCAATACAGGCGATGATTTCGCTTGGATGGGCCTTAAGGTCTGCCCTGACCTGGACACCAACCTTTATACTCTGGCCGAATTGAATAACGAAGAGAGAGGCTGGGGATTAAAGAATGACACCTGGTCCGGCCTCTCCATGCTTAAACGCTGGCCAGAGAACCCATGCTGGTTCAATTTAGGTGATGCCGACCTAGCTTTCAGTCTGGAACGAACCTTACTGTTGCGTGAAGGGCTAAACCTAGCGCAGATCTGCTGTCGACTGGCCGAAGGCCTGGGACTTAAACCAGAAATATGGCCCATGTGTCTGGAAGAGGTCACCACATATGTAGACACTTATCAAGGTAGCCTGCCTTTTCAAGAATACTTTGTTAAACAAAAGGCCAAGCCGCTCCCCACCGGATTCACCTACAAAGGTTTAGACAAGGCTAAGCCTTTACCACATCTTTTGGAACTTATTCAGCAGGCCCAGCTCATCCTCATCGCTCCGTCCAATCCCTTTGTAAGCATACTGCCTATTTTAGGTTTGGCCGGAATCAAGCCCGCTCTACAGAAAAGCCCGTCTCTAAAAATAGCTATAAGTCCTCTGGAAGGCGGTCGAGCTTTTAAAGGGCCACTGGTAGAAATGCTGAAAGCGGCTCAACTTCCCGTCTCCGCCTCAGGAGTGGCCCATCTTTACCGTGATTGGCTGGACATATTCGTAATGTCATCGGTGGATGCCCCGTTGGGAAGCTCAGTGGAAAAGATGGGTATAAAACCAATCTTTACCGATGTAACACTATCCAGCCCACAAGACAGAAGCAGATTGACGACCTTCGTTCTCGATATTGCCCAGAAATTTTCCTGAAAATAGGTAAAATTCAAACATTGCCTAAAAATTCACCGAACCCCCATCGCCGGAGACCAAAAGAATGTCAGCAAAACTAAAACGTTACGTTATCGAATATATACTTGCGGCAATATTGTCCTGTTTAGCTGCTTCGCTTCTATTTACCCCCGCCTGGATAAATGGAAGCCTTATTTATGCTGGCGATCTGGGAGGGTCCGACCTTTTAGACATGAACCTACCCCTTCGCCACCTGGCTGCGAAGTCAGTAAAAGATGGTTCCCTGCCGTTGTGGCGTCCGGAGATAGGTTGTGGTTTCCCACTTTTGGCAGAAGGGCAAGCGGGAGTTTTTTACCCCCTGACCCTGCCACTGTTTTTAATCTTTTCCACCGTTTGGTCTTCAAATTTGAGCATAATCCTAACTTTGGCGGCGGCCGCCTGGGGGGGGTATATACTTGGGCGCGTCCATGGCCTGTCTAAACCCGCCAGTGCCTTTACGGGTTGCACTGTAGCCTTTAGCCCCATCCTAGTCTTCCGCTTAAAGCACATAAATATGATACAGGTGGCGGCCTGGCTACCGCTTTCACTAGCGGCAATCAAAGTTATGGTGAGCTCTGCGATAGAACTAACCTCGACTCAAAACGGACCAGCAGGTGCCGATAAATCGGCTCACCTTACCTCTCCAAGCCAACATTCAACAGTTGTGTGCCCACCGACACTTCGCCTAAAGTTAAGTTCTCTAACACTCGCTCTATGTTGGCTTGTACAAATATTGGCAGGCCATCCCCACGCCGCCTATATATGCGGACTAGCCTGCCTAATTTACGCTACAGTTTTGCTGCTATCCCCGTTAATTACGGGAAAAAGTCGAGTCAGACTACTCAAATATATCTGCTTAGTCTTATCAGGATGTGCCTTGATGAGCCTGCTTATGGGAGCCTGTCAGCTGCTACCAACCTGGGAGTTGGTTGGGCAATCAGTTCGCAGTACCCCATGCAGTTGGCAGAACTTACAATCATTCCCCTTTGCTTTGCGTCATTTTAAACTCTTTCTAAATCCCTTCTGTTACGAAAATCCAGCTACAGGAATGGGAGTAGCTCCCAACCAAGATGAAATAATTACAAATGGCATGTTTTGGGAATCAATGCCATACTTAGGCCTGCTCCCCCTTCTGCTATGGCCCTGTACCCTTGGGGCTTGGCGTCTTTCATCGGACGAGAATTCGACCAAACGCACTCTTATAGCGGAGCTGGCAATCGTATCCCTAATATTTCTGTTACTGGCCCTAGGCACTTGGGGTAAAATTTACTGGGTATTGTGGAAGTTCTGCCCAGGATTCAACCTATTTCGCTTTCCAGCCAGATTTTTGATACCATTTGGCGTATCAGCCTCATTGCTGGCAGGTTTAGGTGCCGACAACCTTTTGGATACGTTTTTTAGCAATCGATCAAAAGTAGGAAAAGCTATAACAGGCTACCTGCTCACAGTCTTGGCTTTTGGCAATTTTTATTGGAGCACCAACAGCTATGTAGCCTACTTGCCCAGCGATATTTTCATGGATTCGCCCACTACTAAACTAATTGAAGATAATTCTCGCGTTGCTTCTCCCAAATTAGGAAATTATTGGAATGTAATTGTGCGGCTGTCCGGAGGCTGGAAGAATGTTGGATACGTAGAGGATATGTTTCACACCCTTATGCCAGATTCCAACGTTTTTTGGGGAATCCGCCAGAGCGGCAAAAATAATGCACTGGGCGGTGCACTCTCACTCAAATACTATGCCGAGGTATTGCTGAAGCTTACTCAAAGCCAAAATTTTAAAACGCTAACACCTAATGGACCTCCTTCGATCGAGCTTACAGATGAAGCGATGTCTCTTTATCGAATGCACAATGTGAACTACCTGTTGAATTTTGGCTCTGCCGTAAACAAAGACCTAAAACCTTTACCCCTTATGGGCACCGCTTACCTAAAAAACCTGCGTACAGAGCTGCACGCTTATAAATTGAACATTCCCCGTCCACGGATTTATATGTTGCCTAAATTTAAAATAGCTGAACCGCAGGCTGAGATATCCTCTTTTCTTAAGACTTATTCTAAAGATATTGATAAAAGCGACACATGCATTTTCTATGATGATCAATATGAGCAGTCAAATTTTGCCTCTGATTATGAAATTGGGCCCAAGCCCTCATCGGGTGATTCACAACCAGAACAGCTTAAAGTTGATGAATATTGCAAAATTATCTACAATACACCCTTGATAATAGATGCAGAACTAAACACCGCAACCTTCAGAGCCTTGCTCTTTCCGGAAAATATATACCCGGCCTGGAAAGCTTATATAGACGGTAAACCGTTGAAAATTTATAGAGCGAATTACGCTTTCATGGGATGTGTAATACCTCCGGGAAAACATTACGTGCGTTTCGAGTTTTACTCTAGATCCCTGTGGACAGGGCTAAGCATAAGTTGCGTTGCCATGCTGGCCTTTTTAGTTTTGACAGTTTTCACAGTCTTACAAATGCGGCAAACATGTGCAACTTGCAAGGCTTGATGGAGAGAACCTAGATTAACAGACTGCAGAAAAAATTACAGGTAAATGGTGATGAAATGTGGCACAAACTAAAACCATACGTTGTTGAATACCTGATAGCCGCTGCTATATCTTGGCTGGCGGCTTCGCTGCTGTTTGCGCCCATCTGGTTAGGAGACAGCTTTGTCTATGCAGGTGATTTCAGCGGCTCCGATCTTTTGGATATGAATCTGCCCTTCCGCTATTTAGCTGTTCAATCTATAAAGGAAGGCAGCCTACCCTTATGGAGGCCGGAAATAGGCTGCGGTTTTCCACTCCTTGCTGAAGGACAGGCTGGCGTTTTCTATCCAACGACCCTGCCCTTATTTCTACTTTTTTCCGTTCCTTGGGCTTCCAATTTAAGCATAATCTCTGCCCTGGCCACAGCAGCCTGGGGGGGCTACGTGTTAGGTCGAGTACATGGTTTTTCCAAAGCGGCCAGTGCCTTTACAGGATGCACCGTAGCCTTCAGCCCAATTCTGGTATTTCGTCTAAAACATCTCAATATGCTCCAAGTGGCTGCGTGGCTACCTCTCTCTCTGGCTGCCATAAGAATCATCGTCAATTCTGCTGCCAACTTAGTTAGTGTAAAAAGCATCAAGTCGGATATAACCCCAGCCTCTATTCCCCTTATCAAACCGGCTTCTCAGTTAAGGCTGAGCCTTCTCACCCTCACAGTTTGCTGGCTCCTGCAAATTTTGGCCGGTCACCCGCATGTAACTTACATCTGCGGTCTATCTTGCCTAATTTATGCAGCCATTTTATTGATCAGACCACTACTAAATACAGGTCACCGCAGGCGTTTGCTGACCTATGTGTGTTTGAGCCTCATTTCATGCGCTCTACTAAGTTTGTTGCTGGGTACTTGCCAACTACTGCCTACCTACGAGCTGACTCAGCTCTCCATCCGAAGTGCACCCAAAACCTGGCAGTCATTGAGCGATTATCCCTTCTCCAAACGCCATTTTTGGCTTTTTATCAATCCGTTCCACTATGAAAATCCGGCTGGCATAAACTATCAGAAAGATTTCGAAGACCTGACTAACAATGGAGTATTTTGGGAAGCAATGCCCTACCTGGGACTACTTCCTCTCCTTCTATGGCCCTATGCCCTTGTAAAAAGAGATAAGCTACCAGCTGAGGTTGGGCCACTTCCAGAACTGGTTGCAACATCATTAGTCTTTCTGCTTTTAGCCCTGGGTACCCAGGGAAAGCTCTACTGGTTACCATGGAAACTGTGTCCAGGCTTCAACTTGTTCCGTTTTCCAGCCCGATTCCTAATACCATTTGGAGTTATGGCCTCACTTTGGGCCGGCCTGGGAGCAGACGCTCTACTCAACGAGCTCTCTCTACGTTGGCCGAAAAAGGCCCGCTTATGGGCAGGTAGTCTGCTACCTTTTGTTGCCTTCGCCAACTTTTATTGGAGCACTAATGCCTACGCCACCTATCTGCCAAGTGATATATTTGCCAGGCCGACTGCGGCCGATATGGTAGCAGACAGTTCACGTCTGTCAACCTTTAATATGCAAAGTTGCTGGGCCTTTTTCGTAAGAGATTATGGCTGGCAGAACACTAGAAACCAACTTGTAGACATGTTCCATTGCTTAATGTCCGATTCCAGCGCATTTTGGGGTATAGCCCAGGATACCAACCGCAGTGTCTTCGAAGGCGGTTTAGGCTTAAAGTACTATGTGGATTTGCAGTATGCCCTGAAACTATACGTCAGTCCCCTGGCTTCAAACAGCTCTTCTACTCCGGTGACAATTCTTTCCAACGAAGCGGTTACACTTTACAAAATGCAAAATGTCAGCCATATGCTCGATTTATATCAAGTAGCGCATAAAGATGGTACATCTTTCCCTATTGTGGGCGAAACCTATATGGATAATCTGCGTTCAACGCTGCATTTGTACAAAATAGCCGATCCACAACCTAGAGCCTATCTAGTTCCTCATTTTGTAACAGCTCAGTTGCCATCCAATCCTGTAGATTTTCTCAAAGCCCATTCTCAACATATTGACAGAGGAGACACCTGTGTTATCCATGATCTTACCGATACCCCCGCCTCCCACTCGGGGCAAGCTCCCACGGCACTATCCTCTCCTCCAGGCAACTCCATAGACAGCTTAGAAAAGGATGAATACTGCCATATTCTTCAAAACAAGTCTTTGAACTTGGATATGGAAGTGAATGTCTCCAAAGTCCGAGTCCTGCTCTTTACGGAGAATCATTATCCCTCTTGGCAGGCCTATATAGACGGACAGCCTGTTGATATATATAGGACGAACTACTCATTCATGAGCTGCATAGTGCCACCGGGGAAACACCAAATACACTTTGAATTTAAATCGAATTCAATTAAACTAGGATTATGCTTAACTGCTTTAGCGACATTTATTTTCTCGATCTTAACGTTCTTTTCTCTTCAGGCTGCCTTACACGGCCGCTAGAAGGATTTCACACTAGATTGAGACCTGTCGTTACACAAATTCTCCAAGACATGTAAACGACAAAACCTCACCCCTGGGGGAGAAGGGCTATAAGTATCGAACGGCAGTTGCTCTGCGTTGTCGGTGAATTCAGCTTAGCTTTGCGCTAATCTCAGCCCAATGCTAGTAAAAGCAAAGAGCGAGCGGAGGCATGCTGCATTAAGTGTCACCTCCAACCCGTGTACCAGATTAAAGCAGTTATCTGAATATTGCATAATTATGAATACAATTCTGACGAGAATAATGATATGTGGTCAAAATTAAAGCCGTACTTAATCGAATACGTTGTAGCAGCTCTGGTGGCCTGGGTACTGGCTTCCTTGTTGTTCGCCCCTATTTGGCTCGGTGGTCGCTTCATATATGCGGGAGACATGACGGGCTCGGATCTTTTGGATATGAATCTGCCCTTCCGTTATCTGGCCGCTCAATCTGTTAAAGAAGGATCGTGGCCGCTATGGCGACCGGAAATAGGCTGTGGCCTGCCCCTTTTAGCTGAAGGCCAAGCCGGCGTGTTTTATCCCACCACCATCCCTCTCTTCCTGTTCTTCTCTGTTCCTTGGGCCTCAAATTTAAGCATAATTTCCGCATTAGCTTTGGCTGCCTGGGGGGGATACGTGTTAGGGCGCGTGCATGGATTATCCCGTTATGCTAGTGCCTTGACTGGTTGCACTTTCGCCTTCAGTCCTATCGTTGTTTTTCGTTTGAAGCATCTAAATATGCTTCAGGTCATAAGCTGGATGCCCTTATCCATAGCTGCCGCCAAAATCATAGCTCAAGCGGCTTACGAACTGGCGCTAGAAAGCACTGGAACTGGCCCAAACGCTGCGGCTCACTTGGCTTCATGCCATTTTCGACCTATTTTTAAGTTAAAATTTGGCCTGTTGCTCTTGGTAGTCTGCTGGACCATGCAGATATTAGCTGGCCATCCGCATGTTGCTTATATTTCCATGCTAGCCTGCTTTATATACGACGTTCTCTTAGTTGTGCGTGAAATAGGCCAAACCCACTTATGGCCTATGGCCCGGCGCCTTGGTGCTGTGATACTGGCAGGAATAGTCCTTAGTGTACTTTTAGGAGCAGTTCAGTTATATCCTACCTACGAATACTCCCAGCTAGCCTCAAGAGGTCAAGCTTATTCATGGAAAAGTCTCTCCTATTTCCCATTCCTGACCAAGCACTTTAGACTGCTTCTCAACCCTTTCTCCTTTGGCAATTCTGCCGATAAGACAAAGTTCGGGGCCCCACCAGCGAAGGTTTCAAAAGATGGAATTTTTTGGGAATCGATGCCCTATATAGGACTAACTGCCCTGATTCTAATTGCTATGAGTCTGATAGGTCGTGACGATTTTGAAGACGAACTAGACGAGGAGGAGGATGAAGCAACCGCGGAGCTCTCGGCAGCCTCAAAAAGTCTTCCAGCCTGGCAGAGATGCAACGAAGCCCTGACAAGAAGTTCCGTTGAGCTGCTCTTCCTTGCTTTGGTGTTCTTCACTTGTCAATTTAGCGATCCCATGAGCCATTTAGACACCACCGGCCTTTGGTGGCAGATCTACCCACTACTAGCTCTGGGAATATTTATAGCCTATATCTTCTTTTTTACCCAAAACGATCCAGATTCAGATTCAAAAAGCGCTGAAAAATCCAATATAAATACGGCTGATGAAAAGAAAAGAACCTCTGGCCATGAAGTACAGGAGCTCACCGACTCAGATCCCATGCCAGATTTGACCAACAGCCGAGCTAGAGTACCTGGTGAAGTGTTCACGGCCGCTGCAATATTTCTCATCTTAGCCCTGGGAACAAGGGGGTTCTTTTACTGGTTCCTGTGGAAATTCGCCCCGGGATTCAATCTTTTCCGCTTTGCAGTTAGATTCCTCATCCCCTTCGGAGTTATGGCCTCACTTTGGGCAGGTTACGGAGTAGATACGCTTCTAGCCCATGTGCCTTTTTATATTCCGGAAAAATGGAGCAAACACACCAGGAAGATCCAGATCGGCACAGGCGTGCTTCTGTGTCTTCTCACCTTTGCCAATTTCTATTGGACCACAAACAACTACGTCTCCTACCCTTCTACGGAAGGCTTCAACACTCCCGAGGCAATGGCTGCACTGCAAGACTGCTCTCGGGTGGCCACTCCCACAATGCAAAATAATTGGGCAAAACTAATTCAAGCCAAGGGTTGGAGAAATGCAGAGCAACAGACAACTTCATTTATGCACGCATTAGCCCCAGATTCCGCCGCTTTCTGGGGAGTGAAGCAGGAAACAAACCGCACCGTTTTTGAGGGTGGTTCCTGCCTCAACAACTACTCCAAGTTACAGAAATACATTAAGAAATCACTCAAAATCGATAGAAAACGTCCTTTGAGATTAACCGATAAGCTTAAGCTCCTGTACAAGTTGGAGAATGTCAGCCATGTTGTATCTCTAGATAAAGTGGTAGACAGGCGAGGGAAAGAGTTTCCGCTGATAAGTAAGGTGGCTCTCAAGGGAATCAAGAAGCCTCTCCGCATTTACAAAATAAATGAACCGCTCCCACGTGCTTACCTTGTGCCAAATTATACAGTAGATAAGCATCAGCAGGATGCTTCCAACTTTTATAATCGACATAAGAGAGAGATACAAGATGGTAACACCTGCATTTTATGTAGCTCGAGCCTGCCCGCTTCTGCGTCTACATCTGGAGCTATAGGCGATTTGGCCTCTTCATCTCTAGAGCCAAGTGAAACCTGCCAAATAATCAAGAACGATTCACAAAGTTTAAAGTTGGAAGTTAACGTACAGAAAGAGCGAGTGTTGCTGTTTACAGAGAACTTCTACCCAGCCTGGCGAGCCACCCTAGATGGCCGTCCTTTGGAGATACATCAAGCTAATTACTGCTTTATGGGCTGCCTGATCCCTCCGGGAAAGCACACGGTGAGTTTTGATTTCATTTCCTCATCTTTCAGAGTAGGGTTGCTGATCAGTGCGCTGACCGGTCTGGTGGTGTTGGCTCTGGCTGGCCTCTCGTTTAAAAAGCTAGTCTCCCAACAGCAAGAATAGGAAATGGCCATCTTTACTCTTTTACTTGAGCAAGAGATCACCCGGGGACGGCGAAAGCCGCCCCCTTACTTGATTTTCATTCAAAAGTACGCAGTATATGACTAAATTTAAGCCCTATCTAATAGAATACACGACGGCTGCTCTGATTTCGTGCTTGTTGGCGGCCTTGATGTTTGCTCCTATCTTCTGGACCGACACCTTTATTTATGAAGGCGATCTGACCGGTTCGGATCTTCTGGATATGAACCTTCCTTTTCGGTACCTGGCGGCCCAAGCGGCTAAGAATTTCAGCCTGCCCATGTGGATCTCGGAGATCGGTTGCGGTTTCCCCCTGCTCGCTGAAGGTCAGGCTGGCGTTTTTTACCCATCAACTCTGCCTCTATTCCTACTTTTTTCCATACCCTGGGCGGACAATCTCAGCATCATTTCCTCTTTGGCTATAGCTATCTTCGGTGGTTATGTGCTGGGACGCGTGCACGGACTATCGCGCATTTCCAGCACCTTTGTGGGCATCACCATAGGCTTTGGACCCACACTGGTATTCCGTATTAAGCACCTTAATATGGTGCAAGTAGGGGTGTGGTTCCCGATTTCAGTCGCAGCTATTAAAATAATATTTGATGCTATCAAGCAGATCTCCATAAACCAAGAGATCGAATATGAGCGGACGGAGATCCAAACTCAAGAGGAATCAAAAAATTTGCAATCGGAGGTTTCCGATTCCCTAGATGCCCCTGCAAAGAAGGAAGTAGCCCCGGCCGATGACTCGACAAAAAAACAGAAGAAAACCGACGGATCTTCATCGGCGCAAAAAGGTAAAAACAGCTCCAGTAACATAGCTTACAGTCAGATCGGTTCTGAGTTACTCCAACCAATTAGCCGTGTCAAATTGGGAATTCTTCTCCTTGCCATCTGCTGGACTATGATGATCTTTGCCGGTCATCCTCACGTGGCCTATGTATGCGGTCTAGCCGGCGTGACGTATGTTATAGTGATGGCGTTCTGTGAAATTATGCGTCCCTATTTCGACCGTGTTCTGTGGCAGACTTTGGCGGCTATGGTCGTAAGTGTCGTCATTAGCGTATGTCTGGGAGCAGTACAGTTACTTCCTACCTACGAACTCACCACGCAATCCAGCCGCGGCCATTCTTACACGTGGAAGCAAATTTCTGAGTATCCAGTTACTACATGCCACCTAAAACTGTTTTTAAATCCATTTGAATTTGGCAATCCAGGTGATTATAAAAAGTTTCCCAAACAAAAAACTTACGGTAAAATAGACATCTTCTGGGAAGACATGCCTTATATCGGTTTGACGGCGTTGTTTTTGTTACCTTTGACCTTCATCAGAAGACACAATGAACAGACAGAGGACAGTAGCCATCAGGAAACTTCCAAAAACGACGCAACAGCCAAGACTAATGGGCCGGCTGTGCCAAAAAGTTCGAAAAGTAATATGGCCAGCTTTTTAACGGCCACCGCCACTTCCAAGGCTATACCGTGGGCAATTGTGCTTACCACTATATTGTTACTTATTTTGGCCTGTGGCGGCAAGGGGAAACTCTACTGGATCCCATGGCGTTTCTGTCCGGGATTTGACATGTTCCGTTATCCAGCCAGATTTCTTATCCCATTCGGAACCATGGCTGCTCTATGGGCCGGCTTTGGGGCAGACGCTCTGTTGAGCCGCATTCCCTCCCCCGTTAAGCTCAAATATGGACGCCTGTCCATTGGCTTATTGCTCTGCATGCTTGCCTTTGCCAATTTTGCCTGGACTACCAACAACTACGTTTCCTATCTGCCCAATCAGGTTTTTAGAGAAGTTCCTGAGACCGTTGACATATTGAAAGGTCACTCGAGAATAGCCGCCCCTTATATCAAGCGATATTGGAAAGGATACGTAAAAAACAGGGGTTGGCGCAATGCTGGTGATCGTGTAATTGATCTATTGAAATCAATGACTCCCGATTCTTCATCCTTCTGGGGAGTCAAACAGAGCGGCAACCGTACCTGCTTCGAAGGAGGTTCATGTCTGCAGCGTTACCAAGACATACAGCGTTACACAAGAAGTTCCATAGATTACAAACAAACCGAGCCCATCAGATTTACCCCCAAGACGCTAACTCTTTTTAAACTGCAGAATGTGAGCCACTTTTTGGCCTTTGAGAAGGCCATTAACGGTGAAGGTGAGGAACTGCCACTGATTCGCGTAATTAGGTGGCCCAGCATTCCCCGTAACCTGCGTATCTATAAACTTAATGACCCCAGGCCTAGAGCTTATCTAGTTCCCCGCTTTGTGGAAGATGAACCACAGAGGATGTCCCGTTTTTACAGAAAGCACAATGCTATAATAGACAGCGGTGACACCTGCGTATTTTACGTTGAGGACAATGCAGTCAGGCCGGGAAAAACTTCTCCTAAAACTTCTTTGACCAAGAAAGAGTATTGTCACATTGTAACGGATGAGCCCATGCACTTGGAGTTGGACATAAATACCGAAGACAATCGGGCGGTTCTTTTCACCGAAAATAAATACTCGTGCTGGCAAGCGACCCTGGATGGCAATCCTGTTGATATCTATCGCACCAATTATGCCTTTATGGGCTGCGTAGTACCACCTGGACGGCATACATTGCGTTTTGATTTTGTTTGCTCAACATTAAGATGGGGTGCACTTCTTGGAGTGCTAGGCCTAATAGCCTTTGTTGGCCTGTCGGTCAACGCTTCAAGGGAGATACGAGCGCAAGGTCAGGCATGAGTTATCTTATGGAAATAGGTCTAGCCATTGCTATCCTGGTTGCCCTGCTGATAGCTTGGTTTTTTGCCAAGATTGTTATACGTAGATATATTAACTACACCTTTTCTGCATTAGTTGCTGAAGGTAATCTTAGCAAAGCCCTGCAGTATTTTGAAAAAATCACCACAACTTCACCATTAACTTTAGCCTACAACAGCACCTTGGTTGAAGCAGCTATAAATTCCAATTTTTTAGAATCGAACCAGAGTCCCGACAATTTACGTCGTTTTTTTGAGAATTTGGCCGATAGCTACTTACTTATCCAACCCTATTCCAGCTTTGCCAACATTTTTGCAGCAGGCATCAAAAGGTATAATAACCCGAAGCTGTCAGCTGAATGCATAATGAAGGCCATGCAGTATGAGCCCCATTTCTTCTCCCTAAGCTCTCTGATAACACACCACATGGCCTGCCTTATTGCACGTGATTTTGATGTCTGCCTATCTATATACCTAGCCAGCTCCATTTTACAATCTTTCCCCAAACGTAAGTACATACGTGAGGAGCTTCTTTCCCTTTTCCAAGCACTTACCGGATCGCTAAGCTCGGCTGGCGCTATTGATCGGGCCGAACAGTGTTGCCAAGAGGTGTTGTCCTCAGAGTTTTTCCAACCTCTGTCCCGCTCAACTGAAGTCTACTTCACTTACTACTCGGCCTTCTTCCAGCACAAGCTGGGACATACTCCGACATATACAGACAGACTCACAAGTTTAGAAACTATCGATTACTACACCCCTTCCCTGTTCATATCGGCTGCCTTGTTCTGCCTGAGCAGACATGACAACCTCAAGGCTATGCAGTGCATGCATAAATTAAAATCAGTTAAGGAAATTTCTCTGCCCTTATGGATAACAGATGGAGTTACCGCCTATATAAGTGTGATTTCCTATATCAATAATCTTTTGAACTCCAAAGAAGATCTGCCTGATGACGACATGTTGATGCTCTGCTTGAAAAATCTCAAAGATGCTGCCGATTCCTACCACGACAGTTTATTTATGCAGATATTAGCGGCCGATGGGTTCTTCTGTGCCGGGCACAAGCATAAGGCTCTTCTTTATCTGGAGCGTGCCAATAAACTTCCTAATCAGATTGTAGGAATCGGCAGCGAACCTCCAGATGACTGGTCGCCAGATACGTATGGATTTCTGCTGGGTCTGTCCGAGTCCCTGGCCATCCCCTTCTTCTCAGCTCAACACTACCATGAGAATCTTAAATTCAAACTGTACAAGGATCTGGGCCGCGGTGACGAAGCCTTAGCCCTATGCCTGCGGCAGCTGCGCGAAGATGATCGATTACCAGCTAACACCAAGGCTAATTGGCTGTTAAATGCTGCCGAAGCTGCTCACTTAAAGAACCAGGAAAAACAGGCCAATGAGTACTTACACCAGGCAGAACAGCTCTTGGACAAGCAACAGGCGGTCAATCATATAAAAGGTGCTCCCATACCTGCCTCAGAACTAATGCAGGAAATAACCAAGCCACGCTGCTTCGGCTCAATAGAATACCATTTCAATCGCGCCCGTCAGCATTTTCTGGACAAAAAATATGACGAAGCAACCCAAAGCGCTCTGAATGTATTATCATGCTGTCCTTATGATTTAAATGCACTGCGTCTGCTGGGCGAACTGGCCAAGATCCGCCACAGTGCCAAGCTGGCCCAAGTTGTATGCACCCACTTGGAAAAGTGCTATGTAGCCGTGGAAGATCTGTTGCTTATGAGTGAGTTGGAACTTCTGCAAGAAATAGATTACATCGATGATTTCCCAGAGTCAGCGCAACAACCACAGGCAGAATCGGACATGCAGAATTGATCCAACCCTTGCCAACTTGGTTTAATTTGTGTATAATAGGGCCCGTTAGATTGAGGCATAGCCAAACGGTAAGGCAACGGACTTTGGATCCGTCATTTTCTAGGTTCGAATCCTAGTGCCTCAGCCAACAAGACTAACTCTTCTGTCCGTCAGGATCGGGGGAGTTTTTTTTATGTTTTTGGCCAAAAACGCAAGCAAAACGGGTTTCAGAACTGTCGATCAGTTGTTCTGAAACCCGTTTTTCTGTATTTGAAATTGATACAGATCAAAAACGCAAGGACGCCCAACTATCGCCCCGCCCTAAACACTCCATTGTTCTCATCATGTCCATCGTAGTTGATGAGAATGCGGGCCCTCAAGTTATTTTCTAAACACTCCAGCAGAACCGTTCCATCAGATCCAGGAATACAGACTCCCGCTCTTTCTGCTCCAATCCTACTCCATTGAGCAGAGAACGTACCCAATGGCTGAGTTTACGCTCCGCTTCCTGCTTATCCTCAGGCAGAGGGAAGAGCTTCTCAATATGCCAGAGCTCCAATTCCAAGCAAGCCCTGACCAGACGGGCAGTAAAGGTCACCGAATGATCATCTTTCCACTGACTGAGGGGGGGCAACTCGAACTGCAAGGGCAAAAGTTCAAACCAATACTTGGAATCGGCATTGGGCTGCAGAGCGTACATTTCCGCTAGAGCTTCCGACCATGGACCCAATTTCTGAGAGCCACTCTGGGGATAAAGCCTACTGAACCAACGTCTGAAAAGACTATTGAGAATGGGAATGTAATCCTCTGACGAGGTGGGCAGCTCCGCTTCCTCATAGCCGAACTGCATGGCAATGCGCTCAGCCATCTTGTACTTGCAATACTCCTCATATTGGGAAAAAGCCGTCAGAGCCTCCTGCAACCAGGCCTCAAATCTCTCCAGTTCCTCGCCATGCGGCAATCCCGAGAAACCAGCCGCCAAAATCAAGCCATCCCCAATAAACTTGCGAGCCGAAGCTTCTCTTCTGCTCTCTAAAAGCTCCTTAAGCACGTAAGCCGGTTCATCTTCACTAACCTTGAGAGTACGTGCCAGAGGCGAAAGCCGGTCATACCACTCCACCAAGGCATCCTTGGCTATTTCCCACAAATCACGCAGATATCGGCCATCGTAAGGAAAACCGCACAATTCCACTATTTTACGCAAACAATCAGCACTCTCGTAAGGAGCCTGCGGCAAATAAACAATCTGGCTGTGGGCCGCCTTCCCCCAAACC
The DNA here is from genome assembly GCA_900313515.1 of uncultured bacterium. GTDB lineage: Bacteria > Vulcanimicrobiota > Xenobia > Xenobiales > Xenobiaceae > Bruticola. Next base: position 31,513 of record OMRK01000196.1, read on the forward strand.
CGGCGCAGAGCCTGGCTGTTAAGTTCCACCTCTTGACCGTCGCAAACTATACTCACGGCCGGATAATAACGGCGAATAGCCGCGGCTATCAGTATATTTAGATAGGAAACCTCCATCCCGTACGGGTAAGCAGTAAACTTGCGCAAAATGTCACTCAGATTGCAACGATGCTCCTCCTGACCATTCCCCAAGAGCATAACCAAAAGTTCGTTCCAAACACTGGACAGGGCACCCTTGTGGGAATCGCTCACTCCGCAAACTTGCTCAACTACGTAATTTCCACAGTCCTTGGTTATTTCAACCACTCCATTGCCCACCAGAAATTCCCGTATAATTTCGGTCTTTCCACTCTTATCAAAAGACAGAAATTGCAACGGCTCCTGAACGTTTAACAGAACATCCACCGCCTCATAACGATCCCTCACGCTACCGTGGGGGGCTGACCGACGGTCTCGACGATAAATCTTCTCTAAAACAGCGGTAAAGAAATTATTGCGGCTTCCGGCCAACTCAGGCTCATCATCTAAATCTATGCCCAAGTCGGATCCCAAGTAAGACCAATCGAATTTACCTGGCCTAAGCTCAGGACGAAGTTTTTCCACCAGTTGGCGGCGGAGCATATCTCGGCGATTATTTAAAATATTCTGAGCCGTGCCAGGCTGGTTGTAGGGCTCCTGTGAAGACAAGGTATGTATAGCCTGAAACTCCTTGAGTTGAGCTATACCCGGCATAGGCTCCTTGGGGATCCCAAACAGAACTCGCCTTCCAGCTTTGGAGTTCTGCAAAAGCGCACTGACATCTTCTGTCTCACGACGGGTAAATCCAACGCCCATTACCGCCAACAACGCATATTTATCGGGGCACTCGGTGGGAACGGGATCGTTAGGGCCGATAAATACGCACTTCACGCACCTAGGCCTTAAGTGAGTCTTCTTGTAAAGGCGCGGAGTTATGGCTCGTGCAGGATAGCACAATCCCAAGACCTGAGCATAATTAAGCTTTCCCTGCTCCGTTACAACTCGGGAAATATCCTGATTCAAATTGGAACGGTTAAAGCCTACCGAAGACACAATGCTATCGCTCATATATCCGCAAAACCTCCAAATTGACATTCCCCAGGCCTAAAGTCCGGGGATTCTTGCTACTTGCCACTAAACAGTGGCCGACCAGTACATTTCTGTCAGGCCGTAGTGCAAGGCATGGGCATGCCATCACCCATCGCAGGGTAGAACATATAGTTCTCTACGCAGTAAATCTAACACTGCTATCGCCAACGTACCCAGTTGGACTGTAGCTATTCATCTGCTCTACTGCAATATCCTATCTTATGCAATGGGAATTAAATACCTTTTTAGCAATATAATGGTCGCTTTATATCCCTATTGCTAGGGTAAGTGGTTTTACGGCAACATTTGGTAGAGTCCCACATTTCATAATAACTCCACTTTTAACCTACCTGACAGCCTATTCTAACTGTCACTACCACCAATTCATACCCAAGCAACAGCATGCCTGACCATTCAACCAACCATCTCCAGCCGCTGCTCTGTTATGCATTTCCTTCAATCCTATGTCGTCGTACTGTTTGCCAAAAGTCGCACAATAGCTAGCACGTTAAGCCATTTTTTTTCCAGCATTACTGCCTATTGCGACCAATATTCCTTCAAAACTGGACCTAGTTATAGTATAATTAGACCTATGCGCGATTACATAAAAGAAAACGTATCTTTAGCGGAGCTGACAACCTTTGCCATAGGTGGGTCGGCAGCCTATCTAGCTTGCCCCAGCAACTTGGAGGAGTTGCTGTACTGCCTGGATTTTGCCCGAGAAAAGCATCTGCCCATATACCCCATAGGCCAGGGCAGCAACATATTGGCCTCTGATAAAGGCTTCGATGGCCTTCTAATTAAGCCCAAAATCATTGGTATCACTGTAGAGAAAGAATCGGTCAAAGCCGGCGCTGGATGCATTTGGGATGATCTGGTGCAGTATACCGTAGAGCATGATCTGGCGGGCCTGGAATGCCTGAGTGGAATCCCAGGACAAGTGGGAGCAGCCCCTGTCCAAAACATCGGCGCCTACGGCCAGGAGGTGGCCAACGTTATAGACACGGTGGAAGTTTTGTCTCTGGCCGATCGCCAATTGCGTCAGCTGAGCAACGAAGAATGCTGCTTTAAATATCGCAGCAGCAATTTCAAAACAGAATGGGCCGGTCGCTACATAATTACGGCGGTAACCTTCAAGTTGAAAGCCTCTGGAGCAGCCGTCATGCGCTATCAGGATCTACAACGCTTTTTCGCTCAACGCTTGGAGGATTCTCCCCACTGGCAACCTTCTCTTCAGGAGGTACGCCAGGCTGTCTTAGCTGTGCGCCGCTCTAAATCTATGACCTACGATCTGGCCAACCCTAACCACCGTTGCGCCGGTTCTTTCTATTTAAATCCCATCATTCCCCAAGCTCAAGGTGAGGCACTACAGGCCAGATATCCTCAAATTCCAGTATACCCCGTACCCCAGCCCGGTTTCTGCAAAATATCAGCAGCCTGGCTGGTGGATAATGCCGGCTTCCATAAAGGCTACCGTTGGGGCCTGGCGGGCATATCCACCGATCATGCCCTGGCTCTCATAAATCCTGAGGGGAAGGCGAAAGCCAAAGACATATTGGCCCTCTCCCACCAGATAGTAGAAAAAGTTGAGGAGATTTTCGGCATCATACTGGTTCCCGAGCCCAACCTTCTTGGTGATTTTGATGGAATCTAGGACGCACTCTAGGGAAGCCTGCCAACTGGCCAATCGCTTTCTGCGCTTGCTACGCCGAGAGTACAGCGACGGCTGCCGCGGTCGTCTTCCAGTAGAGCAAGCTCTACTTTCCTTTCAAAAACACACTCAAGAATTGGAGCCATCCGAGGCTACCGAATTGCGCAACAAAGCCAAGGCTTTGAAGGGCTATTCCGGCCTCGGCCAGCTGGCCCGCCAAAGCCTCCTGATTGAGGTCGGTCACTATCTGCGCGAAATCGTCCAGTCCCGCGGCCCAGCTGAGGAGACCTCGACACTGGCCTCATTGCCAACCGAAAGCAGCACTTTAACAGCAACCCCCAGGCCCTCCGTGCCCAACTCCAGCTTCCAACTTAGCACACCTATTGAGAAGCTCCATTCTATCTCCACCTCTAAACGAGCGATATTTCACAGTCTGGGCCTCTATACTCTAAACGATCTGCTCAATTTCTACCCACGCCGTTGGGAAGACCGGCGCACTTTTCGCTCTTTGGATGAACTTAGGCCAGGAACATTCGAACTCATAAGAGCCCACGTCGAGGCCGTTAAGGTGAGCATTACTTCAAACAGGCGCCGTAAGCTGGTTGAAGCCTTGGTTTGCGATAACACCGGTTCATTAAAAGTAACCTGGTTTAACCAGCCCTATTTGGCTAAGCAGCTCACCCAAGGCGCCCTAATTACAGCCTTCGGCAAAGTGGATTTTGATAGTTTCGGCCTGGCCCTCCATATGACAAATCCAGAATTTGTTCTAAATTTAGAAGACTCTCCCTCATTCGGCCGCATAGTTCCCATTTACAGACTTACAGCCAAACTTTACCAGAGCAGTCTCCACAAATTGATGTTCAAATTTATACCGACCTATGCCCCACTCACCCAAGAAGTTCTGCCGCCTGAGATTGTGCAAAAGTATAGCCTCATGCCCCGCGCTCAGGCCTTGGTGCAGATGCACTGGCCCAGCGATTACGACAGCCTTTATCGAGCCCAGCAACGTTTAGCCTTCGAAGAACTCCTCCTTTTGCAGTTGCGCATAGCTAAACAGCGCAAGGGTCGTTTTGCTCATAAGCGCCAACTTTTTTACGATAATCTGCCTAATTTGGTCGAAGAGTTCCAAAAACTTCTGCCATTTAGCCTAACTGGAGCGCAGAAACGATCCATCAAGGAAATCGCTGCAGACCTTGGTAAAGATTACCCTATGAATCGCATGCTACAGGGTGACGTAGGTTCAGGAAAAACTGTGGTAGCCGCCTTTGCCGCCTTTACCGCCATAAAAAGCGGCCATCAGGCAGCCATTATGGCCCCAACGGAAATTTTAGCCGAACAGCACTACAACAAGCTTTGCCAACTACTCCAGCCAACCGGCATACGTCTGTGCCTCCTAAAAGGCAGCCTTACCCGCAAGAAGAAGCAGGAAATAGCCGACGCACTGGGCCGAGGCGAATATGACTTGGCGGTGGGCACCCACGCCCTTATTCAAGAAAATGTCACTTTTGCCAATTTGAGCCTGGTGGTGGTAGATGAACAGCATAAATTCGGCGTCCTGCAGCGACGCACCCTAAGTCATAAGGGTAACCAGCTTAGCGGGAACGACGATTCAGCCGAGAGCTCTACGCAGCTCTCCATAGACGAGCCTAAACTCCCACCCCAGGATCCGAATGACCAGGAAGCCGATGTCTGCGACACACTCCTAATGACGGCTACTCCCATTCCCCGCACCATGTCTTTAACCATATACGGTGATCTAGATCTTTCAAAACTCGATGAACTGCCTCCGGGCCGATCTCCCATACGCTCCTACTGTGTGCCCTTCGACAAGGCCAAAAAGGCTTATACCTTTATAGCTAAGCAAGTAGAAGAGGGCCATCAGGCCTACATAGTCTGCCCCCTTATCAACGAAAGCGACAAGCTGGAGGCCAGCGCAGCCATTCAAGAGGCAGAACGCCTGCAAAACGGAGTCTTTAAAAAATACCGAGTAGGCCTTCTGCATGGAAAGTTAAAGGCAGCTGAAAAGAGTGCGGTAATGGAAAATTTCCGCACCCATCAATTGGACATTCTAATTTCCACTACGGTAATTGAAGTGGGGGTAGATGTCAAAAATGCCACAAGCATTCTAATCCAAGATGCGAATCGTTTCGGACTGGCCCAACTGCACCAACTGCGCGGTAGAATAGGACGTGGTGATCTACAATCCTACTGTTTCTTCCTAGCCTCTGCCGACTGTGAATCAAATCGCAAATTAGAAGCAGCCGCCAGGCTCTCTGATGGATTCGAAATTGCCGAGGAAGATCTGGAGATCAGAGGCCCAGGCGATTATTTCGGTACCCGCCAATCCGGTTTTCCCGAACTTATGTGCGCCGATCTAATGCGCGACAGCCATCTCTTAGAGATAGCCAAAGAGGAAGCCTGGAATTATGTAACGAACAATCCCGCTGTAGAGGTGTAATAACACGAAATGAACACTTCCCGCTTGCCTTCCAAAAGCTGGATGCGCCCAACTACCAGCAAAACCCGTGAAGCTCTGACCGCAGCCCTGCAACCTTACATTGATGATACAACTATCGTACTGGATCTCTTCGCTGGCACCGGTTCGTTGGGGTTAGCCCTTCTTGAAATCGGTTGCCAGAGCGCCGTTTTTATCGAGGGGGATCGGCGTTCCATGCCCTATCTACGCGAGGCGGTTAAAAATCGGGGCTCGATAATTTTCGGCCTTCTACCCAAGGCCCTGGATAAACTGAAGGGAACGCAGTTTGATATAGCAGTAGCCGACCCGCCCTACAACAGTCCCCATGGTCCAGAAACTTTAAAGCTCTTAGAGCCTTACATTAAACCGGGCGGAATTGTGGTTTTCGAATACCATCACAAAGAAGATTACCCCGGCGATTTTGGCGCCTTCAAAGTAATAAGGAGCAGGCGCTTCGGGGAAACCCAACTCACTTTCTGGCAGAAAGCCAGCTAATTTTTTGGAGATGGAGAAAATGTCAGATAATTTTACCGAATACTTGCAAAAACTGCCAGAATCTAGCCGTAACATATCCTTACAGGCTTGGAAGGCCCTGCCAGCTGATCTTAGACAAGAACTCAATGTTACCATTAAGTTGTTCAGTAATATCGCCCAAAGCAATCCCAATGCTTTAAGCGATCTTCTGGAACTTTTAAAACGCCAGGCCGGTCCCGCCCTGCAGCCGCTTTCCCATATTGCCGTAGTCGGACCGGTAAACGTTGGTAAATCTACGCTTTTCAACGCACTTCTCAATTCTGCCGATGAACATGCCGCAGTCTCCCCCTTGCCTGGCACGACCGTAGTCTCTCAGACAGCCAATGCCGGCGCCATTTCCCTTGTAGACACACCAGGTTTAGACAATGCCAACACTTCCGGCCGAAATGAGTACGCTATTGCTCTGGAAAGCGCTGCCCAAGCCGACTTTCTGCTGGTGGTCTTCGATGCCTCCAGAGGTATCACCACCTCCGATTACGATCTATACAAGATGCTTAGAGGGCTAAATAAGCCGTATTTGATCGCCTTAAATAAAATTGATCTTATTGAGCCCAAGCAGCGTGAATCGGTAGTGCAGGCAGCCGCCTCAGCCTTGGGAATAAGCAAAGATTTTGTCCAACCGGTTTCGGCCAGTCTGCGTCAGGGTGTAGCTCAATTGCTTTTGGAGGTAGCCGTAGTGGAGCCGCGCCTTCTGGGCGAGTTGGGGAAAACCCTAAAGCCCATACGCGGCAAACTTAGTTGGCAAGCCATCCGCCGAGCCGCAGTAATTTCTTGCGCCATAGCCCTTAGCCCCCTGCCCATCATAGACTTTATTCCCTTAACTATCGTGCAGACCACCCTGGTTTTAACTCTGGCTAGAATTTACAATGAGCCTATGAATTATGCCCGCGCCTCTGAGCTTATCACCACCTTGGGAGCAGGCCTTCTGGCCCGCAATTTGGCAGCCCAGATCAGCAAGGCTGGAGGCCCTCCAGGTTGGGCAATTTCTGCCTCCATCGCCACCGCCTGCACCGTTGCCATAGGCTACTCCTGCATGCTCTGGTTTAGCTCCGGAATTAAACCCTCAGCTGAAAGCAGTAAAAAGTTAATCCAAGCCTTGGGTGATGTTCTGTTAAAGCTTATTAAGAGCATAGGCCGCAAGAAAGAGGATCGCCCCAAATTAGATGAGGCATTAAGCGAAGCGGTGGAGCGAACTACCCGCCAACTGTGCGAGCAGGAGCTGTCCCAAGCCCTCGGTGCAACACCGGTCCAACCTGGCCAATCAGCCCAACCGGCTGGAGCCCAAACCTCGGCCTCCGCACCGATAAAAACGACTCAACCTGCTCCAACCGCTCCCAATCAGACTCAACCAACATCGACAACCGAGCCAGCCAAGCCTGGGCAAGGCTAAGCTCTGGAAGCCTCTGAGGCTGGATCTTCCAAACCAAACGCCCGGTTACCAGCCTCTACCTGCATTGCTGGACGACTTAAATTAATCTGTGGCTGTCCAACTGTCGACTAAATCAGGGAGCGGTAAAGCCTGCTCACCCTAGATTTTGTCAATGACTTCAAGTATCGGGGGTATCTTCTGGGCCACTCGCCGGCCCAATTCTAATCAGGAAGGATTTCTGCCGCCTGCTTCTTAATAGGGGTTGGTTTCTGAAGAGACAGAGCCGAGAATTTTCCAGCCGCAAAAAAAATAGCAGTTGCATGGCGGACGGCTCATATATAGGCAGGACATTTAGGTTTTAAATTAGATTATGCGGATAAAACGAATTTTGACGGTGTTTACGCTTGCGGCTTGCCTGTGCGGGGCGCTGGGATGTTCGAACAACCTACCAACCCAGACCTACGACTTAGGGCAGCAGAAAGTGGTCTTTGCCGCTCCACCTTCGGAGAACTGGCAACAAGATAAGGTAAAAAACATCAAAGATGAACCTGCGGTAGTGCGTTACAGCGCCGTTAAGGATCCTAATCAATTTATAGTCGTCAGCTCTACCGACATGGGCGGCATGACCAGTTGGACAGATAAATCGGCTACCGAAGATTTGACCCGCAAGCTGCAGAATAACATCATGAAGCGCTCAGAGGCAGAGATTAGACAACGCGAAACCAAATTGGGCGGCGAGACAGCTCTGCAGCTTACCTTTACGTATCTGGAAGGAACCACGCGGGTGTGGGGAAGCCAGGTTTATGCCTTCCACAACAAGTTGCTTTGGAACGTTTCCTGTTCATGCCCAGAGTCGGAACGAAACGGAACTGAGAAGACTTTCAATAACATACTAAGCACTTTTGAGTTCCAGTAAGTTTTACCCGAGCCCTTCAGATTCTTCACAACCAGTCAGCACGATCGAGTGGGTGTTGAGGTGATGGAGGCTCGTCGTTGATACCCTATCTTATGTGTGTTATACTGCGTCCAGTCGGAATTGCAAAGAGCCGTGAGGCACACTGAGATAGCTCGTTTAGGCTCGTATCACCAGTTGCATCGAGCGAAAAGCCCTCGCCTCTAAGTCGTGAAGCGACATGGAGAGGTGGGGTAAGTCATAGGAGCATATTAAAATGGCCGATTTTCCCTTCAAACCGCAGGTAGTGGGCTGGGAGCTGACCCTGCGTTGCAATATGCGTTGTCTGCATTGCGGCTCCACAGCTGGACAGCCTAGGCCCGACGAGCTTACTGTGGAGGAAGGCTTCTCTCTTATCGACCAAATGGTCGATTTGGGGACCGAAATAGTTACACTTTCCGGCGGTGAGCCCATGACTCACCCAGCCTGGGATCAGTATGCAAAGCGCCTGATCGACAAAGGCGTAAAAACATACATGATCAGCAATGGTCTTCTGCTGGAACAGAACATAGAGAGGTTGAGGGCTTGTGGTATGCGCCGCCTGGGAGTGAGTATAGACGGCGATGAGCCTATGCACGATTATATTCGCAACCACCCCGGCACCTTCAAGGCAGCCATGCGCGGCATTGCCGCAGCCCACGAGGCGGGTATCAAAGTGGGTGCGGTTACCCACATTTCGGGCGCCAATAAGCATCTCTTAGAGGCCATGTATAATGTGATGTTGCAGAACAAACTCGATTTCTGGCAGATTCAGATTGCCTTCAGTCAAGGGCGAATGAAAGATCACCCTCAGTATGCTCTTAGTCCTGAGGATCTGCCGATGATCGTTAATTTTGTACATAAGTGTCAAGAGGAAGGTAAGTTGCCGGTGGTGGCCGGAGATAATTTTGGCTATTACGAGGTACCGGCCATGCGGGCCAAACCCTGGAAAGGTTGCTTTGCCGGGCGCCATTTGATGGGCGTAGATGCCGACGGCAGCATTAAGGGTTGCCTTTCCATGCCGCGCGAATTTGTGGAAGGTAATATTCGCACCGAGTCTTTGCGCACCATATGGGAAGATCCTCAAAGGTTCCGCTACAATCGCTACTTTAGCACCGACATGCTCAAGGGGCACTGCAGGAACTGTCCGCATGGAATCCCATGCCGGGCAGGCTGTACAGCCAGCGCCTACAGTGCCAGCGGTGATCGTTTCGATAACCCCTATTGCGCCTTCCGAGTACAGAGCGGCATAGGAGATAAGGGCTGGCCCGATTCGACAGAAAAGGCAGAGCAACCGGCTGAGTCTGCTCAGCCGACGTGTCCGGTCGAATCCTAATCCCTCTCTGAGAATCCCAAGACTCCGTTCTTGCAATCCCCGGCTCCCAAGCTAAAAGTTCTAGGCCGGGGATAGCCTTTGTTTTAAGCTAACCCAAACGAACAATAAAGTTAATATGCAGTTACCAAATAGTTTCAAAAGCTTTGCCCAAAATAAAGCATCCCAACGCATAGCCGAGGTTGCTACCGCGCCTTGCGTGTTCTACCCCTACCAAGATTCGCCATTCTCCTACATCATGGCGGCCATTAAGGCGGGTGTGCGCTACGAGAGCCAAGAAGATTGGGGAGCGTCCCATTTTTTGGAGCATATTCTCATGCGAAGCACGGAGAAATATGCCACTCTCTACGAATTGTCGCGCCATGTCGAGGGCATAGGCGGCCAAACTTCGGCCTATTCAACGCGTGATCTGACCGCCTATTGGGTAAAAGTTCCCACCGGATGTGAGGAGTTGGGATTTGATCTGTTGAGTCAGATTCTTTTTAAGCCAACCCTAAAGCAAGAATTTATCGATCTGGAACGTTCCATCATTGTTCATGAGAGACAACGCGAGCTGGTCAATTACGGCAGATACACGGCCAATGCTTTAGAAAGCCTGCTTTTGGAGCCGAACCCAATGAGTCGTCACCCGGTAGGAACCGATGAATCTCTAGCCAGGATGACTCCTGATTACCTGCGTGCGTTTCTGAAAAAGCACTACCATGCTGGGAATATAGTGGTTGTTGGAGCCGGCCAACCCGATCCGAGCTTTGCCGGTAAAGTGGAGGCTTTCCTCAAGGAGGCTCCTCCCGGCGAAACTTCCAAGCCCGCTAATTTTATGGTGGAAAGTCAATACCCAGATGGTAGCGTGATAATTAAACGTTCTCCGCACAAAGAGCAAGTGTTCATTTCCATGGGTTGGCGCTTTCCTGTACTCACCGATCTAGATCTGCTTACATGGCGCGTTATCAACACCTTATTAGGAGCAGGCTACACCAGCCTCCTTAATTGGGAGTTGCGTGAGAAGCACAGCTTCACCTATGTTTGCAATACCGCCATGAACGTTTACGACGGTATGGGCGTATTCAAATTGCATATGGCCATGCATGATCGCGATCTTCCCCAGGCTCTGGGTATAGTTACGCGGATTATTGCCGATTTAGCTAGCAACAAAATTGATAGAAAGGCCTTTGATGAGGCAGTGGTACGCCATGCCGCTGGCCTGGTTACCCGCTGGCAAAATCCTCTGGAGGCGGTACCTTTGGTGGCCCACTTGCTTTCACGCGATGGCCGACTCTTCGATTTAGCTGGATACCTTTCGGATTTGGAGAAAGTTAAAATGGATAGGGCAGCAGAGCTGGTCTCCCGCTGGTTGGCCCCCCAAGATCGTCTGGTCTTCGTGTGTACAGGTTCAGATAAGGTTGACAACATGTTTGCACAAACCTATCGGATCGACTGATTTTATTGGCCCAAAATCATGCAACAAAAAGATGGCGTTGAGCAGCTTACCAGTTCTTGAAATCGGCTGACTCCGCTGATTCGGCTGTTCACACCATCTTGGTTGTACCACCGCTGGCCCCGGGG
>OMRK01000198.1 GCA_900313515.1 uncultured bacterium
GTTGGATAGTAGTCGTTGGCACAAGATTGAGGCGGTGCAGAGTGTAGAAACGGTAGGTGGGCTGATCTGGGAACAGGTGCAGAAAAAGTTGGAGGACATTCGATAACCTCGACTACATTATCTGGTATGATGATAGGCGCGTCAGAGTATCACTTGGAAACGGGGGTCCAGGGAGTACAGATAAAGCCATTGGGTTAATGGTTGAGAGGTCACGCTTTTTTTTGTCTGCACCTCCGAAACATAATTATATGTGTAAAATTTCGTTGGTTAATCAGAGTTGTTTTGATTATCTCAAGTCGCTAAAAACGGAATCGGTGTCTCTTGTCCTTACAGACCCTCCCTACGAAGTGTCCAGAGATACTAATTTCGCATCGGGAGAAGCCGAAGGTAGAACTACAGACCGCTTTCGGGTATCAATGAATTTCGGGGACTGGGATACAGGATTTACCGGTCTTGACGAAGTCATAAAGGAATGTTATCGAATTCTAAAAAGGGGGGGCACGATGGTATGCTTTTACGATTTGTGGAAAGTTACAATTCTGAAAGATTATTTTGAATCTGCAAAATTTAAGCAGATACGTTTCATTGAATGGATAAAAACAAATCCCGTTCCCTTGAACAGTAAAACCAACTATCTTACTAATGCTCGCGAAATTGCTGTCGTCGGCGTTAAAGGTGGTAATCCCACGTTCCATTCAGAGTACGACAATGGTGTATATAGTTATCCCATTTGCCATGATAAGGGTAGGTTTCATCCCACGCAGAAGCCTGTTGCTTTGCTTGAAGAATTAATTGAAAAGCATAGTAATGAAGGGGATTTGGTTCTTGACTGTTTTGCCGGTTCAGCAAGTACTGCTGTTGCCGCATACAATCAGAATCGCGATTTCGTTGGATGTGAACTTTCTGAGGAATATTTCGGCAAGGCTATGAAAAGGCTAATCAGCATCGGAGCAATTAACAAATAGTACTACATTTAATCACTCGAAAGACATACTAATTTTGCAAATTTTCTTAAAGTGGGTTGACTTTTTTATTTTTTGCGTGAAGACACTGACACCGGGGGTATTGGATCAGCAGCTTCGGCAAAGATGTGGGGCTGATTGCGGGGGAGTGGTTAGGGCGCTGTTCGATTTGTGGTGGGGCAGGATCTCGCCTGGGGTAGCGAGAACCGAGTAGGACGGTGGGTTGTGCCCGGAAGATTGTAAGATTTTTTTAGCAGTAAGCGAGGCGGGCTGCCGCGAGTGGGGCTTTTGGCACCTTTTCTGGGTGACGGGTGGTGCTCAGAAATGGAAGAGTTGAAGGCGCGGAAAGAGTGAGGAGTTCATCAGTGGGTATAGGGATGTTGTCTTTTCAGCCGGCTGTGAATTTTACAAGTGGTGTCCAGCAGATGGGATGGCTGTCTGCTTCGACACAGGTGGCTAGCAGTTCTGCTCCGGAGGCTGCGCCATCTGAGGCTTTTGTCTCTCAAGATAGTATATGTTTATTGTCCGGCAGTGAATCTCCCCAAGAGACATCGCTCCTTTCGCCAGATATAGCGTCTGGTAAGTTCGTCTCTCCACAAGAATCGGTTGGCGGTGCGTTGCAGCCGCAGGAGACCGGAGCGGGCTCGGAAGTGAAGGCTACAGAGTTGCAGGAACTCCCAGAAGATGCTACTGATGCTCAGACAGCCGCCTACTGTAATGGGATTGCCCTTTCGGATAGGCCCTTTGAGGAACGCGCTGAGCTTATCACCGCAGCTCTCTCCAAGGCTGTGGCCAAGACTACCGACACTCCCAACCCCGAATGGGTTAAGGCTTCTCCTCAGCAGTTGAGGCTTTACGTTGAGGAAACCTTGGATCATACCGATGGAGTGCGGGCCATAGGTCAGTTGCGCGGAGAGGATTTTACAACACACGATTTGGAGCCGAAGACTGGCAAATTTGAGCCGCGTATCGCTCAGTATTTAGCCCTTCCCGGACGCGAGGATAGTGTGAAGTGGGCTATAAAGGAGCACAACGCTTCGCCGCATCATGATCTCTGGCATAATCCTTCCGCCTCCAAGGAGGAGTTGGCTGAGAGCGCCACAGATATTGTCAATGCTTGGCGAATGGAACGCCGTGTGTATCAGAAGCCACCGTGGGGCTGGGATCGTATCGCCAGCGTGATCAACGAGCAGTTCCAGTCTAATGAAATCAGTGTTGCCCAGCGCGATGCACTTTATGAGGCTATCCCTTACCAGCAGGAATATGAAGCCGGGAAGGCTTAATTGTTAGCGAAGTTAGCTTTTAGGCTGAGGGAGCGTTTTCGTTGCATTCTTTTCAAAAAGGCGATAGGATAGAGTTTGTGAAGGATTGGGATCCCGGGTTGCCGCCGGATGATCCTTTCTATTTTGACCCGGTTCCAAAGGGCACTCGCGGAGTTGTGGTTGAGGCGTCAGGTAACCATGTGAGGGTAAAGTTTGACGACAGCCAAACTTGGCCCAAGCCGGTTTTGATTTGGAAAGACGGCGTCTTCGATGATCAGGTTCAGGATGGGTATTCCTGTATGGAGCTGACGTTCTGATTAGGCTGAGCACAGGCATAGCTTACACAGGTTTGCTATGTCTGTTTTTTTTGTGCTTTGGAACAGGCTTATATTCGTAGTGTGGCCGCAGTTGGCAGACTCGCTGCACTGGCAGTGCCGTCCTTAGCATAGGCAGAGCAAAGAAAAGTGTAACCGCACTTTACCCCCCTGCACAGCACACTTCTTGGCCGTCTCTGTTGTCTTTGTTGACTATTCCGGTGCACGTATCGTGCTGGCCCGCAGCAACGCCTGTCTGGTAGGTAAAACTTCCGGCAAAGCCGCAATTTTGCGCCCGTTGGCACGGTTGGTTAAGCGTGCAGTTATTGGAGTTAGTGGCGTGCCCTTGCCCCTGGGCCCAGGGGCAAAGAGTTTCGGTGCTACTTTGAAGCATTCCCCTCCACGGATAGGCTGTTGACCGGGAAGGTGAAATAAGTGTCGGGATATGGTTCATTCTTTAAGGTGAAATGCCACCATTCTTCGGCCAAAGGTTTAAATCCATGTTTTAGCATGATCTGGCGCAGTAACATGCGATTTTGGTATTGTTTTTTTGTAATGCCCTTGTAATCTGGATGGCTAAGCTGGCCGAAGAAATCGAAGGTTCCTCCCATATCGACTTCCTTTTCCTTGTTCATATCAAAAAGAGTAAGGTCGACCGTGCTGCCGCGGCTGTGTCCGGAATGCTCAGCAATGTAGCCCTGTGGGAATAACACGTCTTTGGTGAGATCTGGATAAAAGTATTTTTTCATGCGGACATCGTTTACATCTGAGGCCCAGTTTACAAAATGAGTTACTGCCTTTTGAGGACGGTAAGCGTCGTAAATCTTCAGACGGTAGCCCTTGCCGACCAGTTCGTCGCTGACCTCCTTTAAGGCGACCGCCGCTTCTTTGGTCAAAAGAGCCACGGGTTCTTCATAACCGTCTATGCGGTCGCCAACAAAATTATAGGTGGAATAATAGCGTATTTCTAAAATGGCATCGGGGACAGCCTCGCTGAGAAGAACAAAATCTGAGGCGTCTCCGGAAAGTTTGACGCCATCGGTAGCGGTTTCGGTAATGACTTTTTCTGCGGTCTTGTCGGTCTCTTCCTCTGCTGTGGCCAAAAACGTGCTGCTAAACATTGTACAAAGTATTACACCGGATGCTAAAAGCGTCCTTGCGAAAATCTTTTTCATACTTGAATCCTCATTTGACACTTCCCGTGCCTGAAGGCTGGGTGCACTGCGGTTTCCTGTAAAACTTGGGGTATTTTATCGGATGCTTACGGTTATGACAAGCATGAGGTGTGTTCGCTGGGCGGACCGGTTTTTCTTTTAAGCGTCAGTACTTTATTGTTATTTGAGCGTAGGCCACATCTTCGGCAACGGTGACCACGTCTAAAACGGACTGGTTTTGTTCGTCCTGCCTTACGACTCGCTATTTAGCATTCTTGAACGTTTGCTCTACCTCCAAGGCTTCGAGTTCGTCAGCCCCGAAGGCGGCAAGGCCTTCTTTAAGGCTTGCTCGCTCTAACTGAAAATTGACACCCAAAAGCAAGCCGACCGTGCCCTCTTGTTTAAAACATGAGGGCATAGCAACCGGGGCGGTCGCGTTGAACAATTGGCGCGACCGCCCCTTTCCAACCTGTAGTAAAACAGGAGAACTAGGAAGCTTTGAAATTGTAGATTGGCTTCAATCTTTCTACGATATCTGCTGTATCTACAATGTTGCGAGCAATTTCATCCAGAGATTTATAGGCCATGGGCGATTCATCTAGGGTGGAAGGCAGAACAGAAGTGCTGTAAATACCGGCCATCTGCTCTTTAAATTCCTCCATAGAAAGATTCTGTTTGGCCGCGCTGCGGCTCATCAGGCGACCGGCGCCATGAGGAGCGGA
The DNA here is from genome assembly GCA_900313515.1 of uncultured bacterium. Taxonomy (GTDB): domain Bacteria; phylum Vulcanimicrobiota; class Xenobia; order Xenobiales; family Xenobiaceae; genus Bruticola. The sequence goes on from OMRK01000198.1 coordinate 4,415, forward strand.
ATAGTTCCAATCGCTGTTGCCTCGGCCTATGCAGATTAGACTACCATCGCGCATGTTGATAGGGATCAACAGCCGCTCTCCCTTGCGGGCCGAAACTGCTCCTTTGCGCAGAATCATATTCTCCGTGTCTATATAATTGTGGATGGTGGCGAAGCGGTCAACAATAGTGAGGCCCATGCCCTCCACGATAATCTGCATCATAGCCCTGCGATTTAAATCGGCAAAGTGTTGCATGATCTTCATATCGTGGATGTAATCTTCAAA